>NZ_JRMM01000033.1:0-33304 GCF_000972905.1 Mycobacterium sp. UM_Kg27 | reverse complement strand
GCTGTGACGGTCACACCATAAGGCCACACGCGTTAGTTAGCGCCTCGAAGTAGGGCCCCTGCGACGATTGGCAGCAGAGTGGCAGGGAGTCACAAAATCCGGCCTTGCCCCCGGAATGTCTCCACGCGGGGCGAGGGGCGCCGATACGGCCACGATGGCGAATATGCCCAGCTCAGAGCGCTGAAAGATTGTCTCCCGGGGGCGGCAAGCGCCGATACGTGCGGTCGTGACCCAGTTTTCCGGTGAGGTCCACGCAATATTAAGTTAACAATCAATCTGGGCGACGCTTCAATCGCACGGCTGATTCTTATGAACATCCGGAGAAAGGGTGCGGTTCGGCCCGGGTACGTCCAGTCGCCGCCCATACACGGCGCATCCACCCTCCGTTAACCGGGCGGCTACCAGACGTGGCCGTCCCGCCAGCCGCACGTCAGTTCGGCGGTGAGGTCCAGGTCGGTGCCCACCGGCATAACGAACACGGTCCCGTCCGCCTCGGGGGTGCGCACCGGACCGGTCGGGGCTAAGACGGCCGTGGGACCACGCCACAGCAACCATCCCCGCGCGGTGTAGAGCCGGCGGCTGATACGGGGTGAACTGAGCGCGCCGAGCTCGAACGCGCCGCGGATCACCTGTTCGCATGCCTCAAGTACCGCGGTGCCCAGACCCCGCTCCCGGTGATCGGCCCGGACGGTGACGGCCTCTACATAGCCGCACCGCAGAGATCTGCCGCGATAGAGCAGTTGGCGCCGGATCACAGAGCCGTGGGCGATCAGGACGCCGTGGTGCCAGATCAACGCGTGCATGCCGCCGAGCGCGTGCTGCCAATCGGCGTCAGAAAGTTCGCCCCCGGAGGCTTCGGTGACCAGCCGATGTGCGCCGCGACGGGTCTCATCGTCCAGATCGCTGGTGTGGATCAGGCGGGCGGTAGGAACTTGGCCGAGCACCCGACGGGCCTACCAGGCCGAGCGTGCGGCGGGGTGCTGGCGGGGCCGAGACCAGTGCATCCGTACGGTCTGTCCGGGCCGGACCTGGGCCAACGTGTCGATGTCGTCGTCGACCACCACCCCGACCACCGGGTAGGCGCCGGTCACCGGATGGTCGGGTCCCAGGATTATCGGGAAGCCGTTCGGCAAGATCTGGATGGCGCCCCGGTCGGTACCCTCGGCGGGCAATTGCCTTTCCGGCCAACGGTATTCCAGCGGCATCCCCACCAAGCGCATGCCGACGCGGTCGCTGCGGTTACTCACCAGCCAATTGGTGCGCACCATAATGTCGGGGTCGACAAACCAGTCGTCGCGTGGGCCGGGTGTCACCCGCAACTCGACCACGTCGTCGGGGATGGTCGCCACCGGCGCCTGGTCGATCTCGGGGAAGTGGCCGGTCCGTTCGCCGATCTGCAGCACGTCGCCGTCACGCAACGGGGCGGGGCCGATCTCGCCCATCACGTCGTAACTGCGGGAACCCAGCACCGGGGTGACATCGATGCCGCCTCGCACCGCCAGATAGCTGCGCAGTCCCGACCGCGGCCTGCCCAAGGAGACCACCTGGCCGTCGCGGACGTGCTGGATGCTGTTGGTGCCGAAGCTGACTCCGTTGACATCGGGGTCGGTGTCGGCGCCGGTGACCGCGATGTCGACGTCTCCGCCGTGGACTCGCACGGACAATCCGCCGAATGCCACCTCGATGGTGGCTCGATCGTCGGGATTGGCCAGCAGCCGGTTGGCCAACTTGTGCGAGCGGCGGTCGGCAGCGCCGGACGGGCTGACTCCGAGGTGGCCCATCCCGGCCCGGCCCAGATCTTCGACCAAAGCCAGCGGGCCGGTGTGCAGCACTTCCAGGGTGGTTGTCATGGCGGTCACGCAGCCCGGAATCGCACCGACAGGCCCGGGGTCAACAGCGCCGGGGCGGGCCGCTCCAGATCCCACAACACGGCGTCGGTGTGGCCGATCACCTGCCAACCGCCGGGCCACGGACGCGGATAGATGCCGCTGAACTGGCCGGCCAGCGCAACCGAGCCGGCCGGAACCGGACGCAACTCGGCGCGCCGGGGCACCTGCAGCCGGGGGTCGCCGCCGAGCAGGTAGGCGAAACCCGGAGTGGATCCGCCGAACCCCACCAACCAGGGCGTCGCGGTATGGGCATTGATGACCTGGGCGACGCTCAGGCCGGTGTGTTCGGCCACCTCGGCCAGGTCCGGCCCGTCGTAGATGACGTCGACAATCACGTCTGCGGTGCCCTCGGGGGCGCGCATCCGGACAGCGTCCCGGTCGACGTCCAGGGTCGTCAGGCGCCGCCGGACACCGGCCCGGTACCTGGGCGCGGCCAGTTTCACCAACACCGTGTGGGACGCCGGGACTACGTCGACAACGCCGGGCAGCGCGGCGGAACGTATTGCCGCGGTCCATGCCAGCACGTCGGTGGTGGAGTCGAACTGCAGCAGCAGGGCGCTGTCGCCGTAGTCGAGGACCACGTCGGTCTTGGTGAAATCGTTGAAATCCAATGCCACGCTCATGCCACGACCGTAGCCCCGAATGACGCCCAATAGTGACGTAGAACACAATTCTGCGGGGTATGCCAGAGGGGTCTTACGGAACGCGCAGAGTCGGCCCTAGCCAGTGATCTTGGCGATGAGCGCGGGCAGCTGTCCTGCCACCAGCGGATAGCTCAGCGGCGAGGCGAAGGCGATCGCGCCGGCCTGATCCTTGGTTGTGAAGACGCTGCGAGACTCGAACCCGGCGATGTCGCGATCGGCCAACAGCGCCGTCCGCTCGTCGTCGCTCTCGGTGGTCCAGATCAGCACATCCGCGGCGCCGAGCGTGGCGTCGATCCGCTCGTGCTCGATCACCGGGGATGCCTCTGCGACGGTCAACCCCATCTGAGTCAGAAAGGCGGTTCGCCAGCCAGTGGCGGCGCTGACATCGCCCTGGTCCAGTCGGCCGGCCAGCAGCAGCACCTTCTTGCCCTTGAAGCCGGGGCGCGCAGCGGCGACGTCGGTGAACGCGCTGTCGACCCCGTCGATCAATGACTGCATCTGCTGACCGCGATGCACGGCTTTGCCGATGGCGGCGGCCTGAACCTTCCAGGGCTCGAAGAAGGCGTCACCACCGGACTGCGGCACGGTCGGCGCGATCGCCGACAGCTTCTGATAGGTGTCGGCATCCACCCCGGCGTTTGTCGCGATGATCAGATCCGGCTTGAGGTCGGCGATCTGGGCGACCGCGATCCCGTTGTCCAAGTCCAGCACCACCGGCTTGGCGTCCCCGAGCTGTCGCTGCGCCCAGGGCCACACCGCGAACGGCTGATCGCCGAACCAATTGGTTACCGCGATCGGGACGACACCGAGCGCCAGCAGGTCGTCCTGACCGGTGTAGCCGGCGCACACCACCCGGCTGGGCGGCTCCGGGACGGTGGTCTCACCAAAGATATGGGCGATGGCGACCGGCCCGGGTGCGCCGTCGTCCCTGTGGTCTTCCGACGAGCAGGCGGCCAGAAGTGCGGTGGCACCGGCCGCGCCGCAGAGGCCGAAGAAACCGCGCCGGCTCCACTGGTCTCGCATCGCGTGAGATTAACCCGCGATCAGGCGGGCTCGCCATACCCGCCACCGCCGGGAGTCTCGATCACCAGCACGTCGCCGGGACCTAAGTCGGTGGAATCGCAGCCGGCCAGCTCGGTCACCGAGCCGTCCGCGCGTTCCACCCGGTTGCGTCCCAAGCCGCCGGATTGGCCGCCGGCCATACCGTAGGGCGCGACTCGCCGGTGCCCGGTCAGCACACTGACGGTCATCGGCTCGCGGAACTCGATCCTGCGCACGCCGCCGTCGCCGCCGTGCCAGCGACCGGCTCCTCCGCTGCCGTGCCGGATCGCGTACTCGCGCAACAACACCGGGTAACGCATCTCCAGCACTTCGGGGTCGGTGAGCCGTGAGTTGGTCATGTGGGTCTGCACCACCGAGGCGCCGTCGAAACCTTCGCCGGCCCCGGACCCGCAGCCCAGCGTCTCGTAGTACTGGTGGCCGGCGTCGCCGAACGTGACATTGTTCATCGTCCCGGAACCCTCGGCCTGCACCCGAAGTGCGGCCAGCAGAGCCCCGGTGATGGCCTGGGAGGTCTCGACGTTTCCGGCGACCACCGCGGCCGGGTAGGCCGGCGACAACAGGGTGCCGCCCGGGATCGTGATCTGTAGCGGGCGCAGGCACCCGTCGTTGATCGGGATGTCGTCGGCTACCAGCGTGCGGAACACGTAGAGCACGGCGGCGGTGGCAACCGATGATGGCGCGTTGAAGTTCGTGGCCAACTGCGGCGAGGTCCCGGCGAAGTCGATGGTGGCACCGCGTGCCGCGCGGTCCACGGAAACCCGCACCGCGATCGTCGCGCCGGAGTCCATCTCATAGCGGTACTCGCCGTCGTCGAGGGAATCGATGACCCGGCGCACCGCCTCCTCGGCGTTGTCCTGGACGTGGCGCATATAGGCCTGCACGACGTCCAGACCGAAATGGGAGATCATCGACCGGATCTCGTCGATACCCTTCTGGTTGGCGGCGACTTGCGCACGCAGATCCGCGAGGTTGGTGTCGGGACTGCGCGAGGCGTACGTCGCCGCGGTGAGAAGGTCCCGGGTCGGGGTCTCACGAAAGTGGCCGTCGTCGACCAACAGCCAGTTGTCGAACAGCACGCCTTCCTCGACCACGGACCGGCTGTCCGCGGGCATGGAACCGGGTGTGGTGCCCCCGATCTCGGCATGGTGACCGCGCGAGGCCACAAAGAACAACACCGGGTCGTCCGGCCCCGCGGCTTGGGCGTACACCGGAGTGACGACGGTGATGTCGGGCAGGTGGGTGCCGCCGTGATACGGGTCGTTGACCGCATAGACCTGGCCGGGCCGCATCGTCGACGCCCGGCGGGCGATGACCTCCTTGACCGTGGCGCCCATCGATCCCAGATGCACCGGGATATGCGGTGCATTGGCCACCAGACAGCCATCGGCGTCGAACAATGCGCAGGAGAAGTCCAGCCGCTCACGGATATTGACCGATTGGGCGGTTGCCTCCAGCCGGGTTCCCATCTGCTCGGCGATGGCCATGAACAGGTTGTTGAAGATCTCCAGCAACACCGGATCGGCCGCGGTTCCGGCGGCGGCAACCGGTGCGGGCGCGGCCAGCCGTTGCAGCACCAGTTGGCCGTCGGCGGTGAGCTGGGCTTGCCAACCGTCGTCGACGACAGTGGTGGCGTTGTCCTCGGCGATGACGGCCGGCCCGACCACCACGTCGGTGATGGCGTCTCGCTGGTGTAGCGGCGCGTCAGTCCAGGCACCGCCGGCGTAGAGGCGCACGACTTCAACGGGTTGACGGGATGCCTCGGCATCGTTTCGCCCGAACAGTTCGGGTTGCTCGGTGAGCCCGGTCGCCTCGACCGAAACCGCCTCGGCGATCAGCGCACGCTCCATCAGGAACGAGTACATGCCGCGGTGGATCTCTTCGAACGCCGCTGTCATCGAAGCGATGTCGCCGAGCTCGACCGGGATCGAGGTGTCGGTGCCCTGGTAGCGAAGGTGCACCCGGCGTATCACGTGGGTCTGGTCGGCCGGAATGTGCTGGGCGGCGAGCTCGCCGCGTGCCTGCCCCTCCAGGTCGTCGGCGACCTGCTCCAATCCCGCGAGGGCGGTGGAATCCAGCTCGGTCTCGACAGCGCGCTCGCGGATCACGGTGGTGTCGGCCAAGCCGATTCCGAGTGCGGAGAGCACGCCCGCCATCGGCGGCACCAACACCGTACGGATGCCGAGCTCGTCGGCCACCGCGCACGCATGCTGTCCGCCGGCACCCCCGAAAGTGGTCAAAGCGTATCGGGTGATGTCGTGTCCCCGGGCCACCGAGATCTTCTTGACCGCGTTGGCCATGTTGGCCACCGCGATGCGGAGAAACCCTTCGGCGACCTGCTCGGGGCTGCGGTCATCGCCTGTGGCGGAGAGGATTTCGTTGGCCAGCTCGGCGAAGGAGTGCCTCACCACCGCTGCGTCCAGCGGCTCGTCGCCGGCCGGTCCGAACACCGCCGGGAAATGGGCGGGCTGGATACGGCCCAGCATGACGTTGGCGTCGGTGACGGTCAACGGCCCCCCGCGCCGGTAGCAAGCAGGTCCCGGGTCGGCGCCCGCCGACTCCGGCCCCACCCGATAGCGGCTGCCGTCGAAGTGCAGGACCGAGCCGCCGCCCGCAGCGACGGTGTGGATGTGCAGCATCGGCGCCCGCAGTCGCACACCGGCAACCTCGGTGGTGAACACCCGCTCGTATCCGCCGGAAGCACTGTAATGCGATACGTCGGTGGAGGTTCCGCCCATGTCGAAACCGATCACCGAGTCGAAGCCGGCCAACGCCGACATCCGAACCATGCCGACGATTCCGCCGGCCGGACCGGACAGGATCGCGTCCTTGCCGCGGAAATGATCTGCCGCCGCCAGGCCCCCGTTGGACTGCATGAACATCAGTCGCACGCCGGTGAGTTGGTCGGCCACTTGGGCCACATAGCGGCGCAGTACCGGTGACAGGTAGGAGTCGACGACGGCGGTATCGCCACGGGGGATCAGCTTCGGCAGTGGACTCACCTCAGATGACAGCGAGATCTGGGTAAAGCCGATCTCGTGGGCCAGCTCGCCGATCACCCTTTCATGCAAAGGATTTCGATAACTGTGCAGGCATACCACCGCGCACGCGCGGATACCGTCGGCATGCGCGTCCCGCAGCTGTGCGGCCACGGCCTCCACGTCCGGTTCCTGTAGCACGGTCCCGTCGCCGGCCACGCGCTCATCGACTTCGACGGTGCGTTCGTAGAGTTGCTCGGGCAGCACGATCTGCCGGTCGAAGATGTGTGGCCGATTCTGATAGGCGATGCGCAGGGCATCGCCGAAACCACGCGTGATGACCAACAGGGTTCGCTCCCCGGCGCGCTCCAGCAGCGCGTTGGTGGCTACCGTCGTGCCCATCCGAACCGCGCCGATCAACCCGGCCGGGATCGGCGCGTCGCCCTCGATCTGTAGCAGGGCGCGGATACCGGCCACCGCCGCGTCGCGGTACTGCTCAGGATTCTCCGAGAGGAGCTTGTGGGTGAGTAGGCGCCCGTCGGGGCGGCGGGCCACGATGTCGGTGAACGTGCCGCCCCGGTCGATCCAGAACTGCCAGGTAGCCACCACGAGTCACATTCTGCCGTCGGCTGCCGGTGGTGGGGAACCCAGTCCGGGGCTGCGCGCCTTGGTGAGCAGGGCGACGGCGAAGTCGGCGTAGCTGCGGGCGGTCTCCTCGGGACTGGCGGGCCCGTCGGCGTTGAACCACTGCGGCAGCGAGGTGCACATGGTGGTGATGGCGCGGCCTGCGACGCGACGGTCGAGGATATCGGCGACGTCGACTTCAGACTCGCGCGCGGCACGGTCGATGGCGGCGTCGAGGCTGTGCTGCAGTTGATTTCGTGAGTCGGCGATACGTTGCCGATTCGCCGCCGTCAGACTGCGCATCTCGCTGGCTCCGATGAAGGCCAGCTTCTGGCGGTGCGTGTGGAACAGGGCCAGGGCTTCTACGATCAGCCGCACCTCCTGCAGGCCGGTTGCGGCGTCGGCGCGGGCGGCGCCGACGCGCCAGTGCAGCTCGGTCATGGTCAGATCGAGTAGCGCCACCAGCAGCGCCTGCTTGTCGGGGTAGTGGTGGTAAATCCCCGGCACGCTCATGCCCGCGCGCGCAGACACGTCCCGCATGGAACTGCCGTGGTAGCCGGTCTCGACGAACGCATCGATAGCAGCGGCCAAGACGCTGTCCAGGGCCAGGGGCGGAAACCTTCGCCAGTCGTGTTGCCCGGAATCGGCCACCTCGTCGGGTATGTGCGCTGGGCGGGCGGGTCCCGCGGAGACGGTGCCCGCCAGGATCTGGTCCGGTGTGACGCCCAGTGCTCCCGCGCACTCCTGGAGGCGTGACACCGAGATCCCGGTCTTGCCGTTCTCCATGGCGCTGATCGTGGCGGGGCTGACCCGCAGGCACTGCGCAAGGTCGCGGACGGTGAGTCCTCTGGCCCGACGGGCAGCGCGGATCGCCGTGCCGCACTCCGGCGATCCCGCCACGGCCACCTCCGGATTGTTCAGGATTTCTGAACTATACCGGAGGGCACGGTAATCGCCTGATAGCCGATTTTTGACGGAAAACAGGCTCCTGTGTCACAGTCCGTAGTGTTCGGGCCGAGTGATCGGTCGGTCATTGCGAGAGTGGTGATGGGGTGTCATGGCGATCGAGTTGAACTACTCGCCGGAAGTGTCGGCGGTTGTCGAAAAGACGCGGGCGTTCATCGAGGACGTGGTGTTGCCGGTGGAGGACCGCTTCGGCGGGGACGTCGCCGCCGCAGGCGGGGATGCCGCGGTGAAGGAGCTGCAGGCCGCTGCTCGCGATGCGGGCGTGTTCGCGCCGCACGCGCCCGTCGAATACGGCGGGATGGGCCTGAACATGTCCGACCGGGCGCCGGTGTTCGAAGCCGCCGGCTATTCGCTGTTCGGTCCGGCCGCGGTGAACATCGCCGCCCCCGATGAGGGCAATGTGCATCTGCTGGCGGAGGTGGCCAGTCCTGAGCAGAAGGCGCGTTACCTCGCACCCCTGGCCGCCGGCGACGTGCGATCTGCGTTCGCGATGACCGAGCCGGGACCGGGTGCGGGCTCGGATCCGTCTGCGCTGACGACCAAGGCCGAACGCCGGTCGGGAGATTGGTACATCACCGGCCGCAAGTGGTACATCACCGGCGCCGACGGCGCGGGATTCTTCATCGTCATGGCCCGCACCTCCGGGGAACCCGGCCAGCGCGGCGGCGCCACCATGTTCCTGGTCCCCGCCGACACCGCGGGGCTGACCGTCGGCCGACACATCCCGACCCTGGACCGGTCCATGGTGGGCGGCCACTGTGAAGTGTTCTTCGACGACGTTCGGGTTCCCGAGGAAGCGGTGCTCGGCGAGGTGGACCGCGGCTTCGAGTACGCCCAGGTACGTCTCGGGCCTGCGCGCATGACGCACGTCATGCGGTGGCTCGGCGCCGCGCGTCGGGGCCACGACACCGCGCTGTCGCATGTCGTGGAGCGCCAGGCATTCGGCTCACCGCTCGGCGATCTCGGCATGATCCAGAACATGGTGGCCGACAACGAAATCGACATCGCGGCTACCCGAGCGCTGCTGGTGCGTGCATGCTGGGAACTGGACCAGGGCGGCAGCGCCGGCGATGCGACGTCGATCGCCAAGACGTTCGCCGCCGAGGCGATCTTCCGGATCGTCGACCGCAGCGTGCAGATGTGCGGTGCGCTCGGCGTCACCGAGGACCTGCCCCCCGCGCGGCTTTCCCGTGAGGTGCGTCCGTTCCGGGTTTACGACGGTCCTTCCGAGGTGCACCGCTGGGCCATCGCCAAGCGGCGGGTCGGGGCGGCCCGGCGCGCGCGCAAGGACGCCGGGCAGTGACGGTCGAAGCCCTGGATCCGGTTGCCTTGCGGCGATACCTCATCGCCAACGACGTCCCGGTTCAGGGAGAGCTCACCGTAGAGCTGATCGCCGGTGGCCGGTCCAACCTCACGTTCAAGGTCAGCGACGAATCGTCGGCCTGGGTCGTGCGTCGGCCTCCGCTCGGCGGCCTGACTCCGTCGGCGCACGATGTGGGTCGCGAATTCGCGGTCACCGACCGGCTTTACGGCACCGGTGTTCCGATCGCGCGGCCCGTGGCGCTCGACGCCGACGGCACGGTGTGCGGTGCTCCGCTGACCGTCACGGAGTTTGTGACCGGCCGGGTCTACCGCCACAAGGATGATCTGGACACCCTGTCCGATGCGGAACTGGCTGCCAACGCCTCGGCGCTGGTGCGGGTTCTGGCGGATCTGCACGCGGTCGACTACCGCGCCGTTGGGCTCGAATCCTTCGGCAGGCCAGACGGTTTCCTGGAACGCCAGGTGCGGCTGTGGGCCCGCCAGTGGGAACTGGTCAAGACGCCCGAGAACGATGAGGCGCTGTCCGGTGATATCACGAAACTGGCCGCGGCACTGGCCGGCGCCATTCCGCAGACATCGCAACCCTCGGTGGTGCACGGCGACTTCCGTATCGACAACACCATCTGCGATCCAGAGCAGGCGGACGTCATCCGGGCCGTGGTGGACTGGGAGCTTTCCACCCTCGGCGACCCGCTCACCGATATCGCCCTGATGTGCGTCTACCGGTCACCGGCATTCGACCTGGTGTTCGGCCACCCCGCGGCGTGGACCAGTGCACGCCTGCCGTCGGCCGACGCCCTCGCCGAGGAATACGCACGGCTGTCCGGTCGGGACCTGAGCGACTGGCGCTTCTATCTGGCGCTGGCGAACTTCAAAATCGCAGTGATCGCCGAAGGAATCACCCACCGGGCCCAGCATGGTGCGAAGGACGTGCAGAACGCCGGTGAAGCGGCACACGCTGCGCCGGAGTTCATCGCCGCGGCGCTGAATGCGTTGCAGTAACCGCAGAAAAGTCGAGAAAGGTTGAGTCGGGTGAGCGTACTGGACAAGTTCCGTATGGACGGCAAGGTCGCCGTGGTGACCGGGGCGTCCTCGGGCCTCGGCGTGTATTTCGCCCGGGCCTTCGCCGAGGCCGGCGCGGACGTAGTGCTGGCTGCGCGGCGGGTGGAGAAGCTCGCGGAGGCAGCAGAACTGGTGACCGCTGCCGGACGCGCAGCTCTGCCGGTGGCGACCGATGTCGCCGACCCGGCGGCGGCGACCAGAATGGTCGAGGCCGCCATCGAGCGGTTCGACCGGGTGGACGTGCTGATCAACAACGCGGGTATCGGAACGGCGCATCCGGCCACCCGGGAGACCCCCGAGCAGTTCCGTGAGGTCATCGACATCAACCTCAACGGGGCCTACTGGGCGGCGCAGGCCTGCGGGCGGGTGATGAAACCGGGTTCGTCGATCGTCAACATCTCCAGCATCCTGGGCCTGACCACCGCGGGCCTCCCGCAGGCGGCGTATGCGGCCAGCAAGGCGGGGCTGATCGGTCTGACTCGGGACCTGGCGCAGCAGTGGGGTAGCCGGAAGGGGATCCGGGTCAATGCGATCGCGCCGGGCTTCTTCGCATCGGAGATGACCGAGCAGTACCGTCCGGGCTACCTGGACAGCGTCGCTCACCGAATCGTGCTGGGCCGGATGGGCGATCCGGAAGATCTCGCGGCCTCGGTTCTGTGGCTGGCCTCGGATGCCGGTGGTTACGTCACCGGACAGACCATCGCAGTCGACGGCGGTTTCACGATCAACTGAAGCCGCCTCGCGGATCCGCGATAGCCTCGGCTGGTGGCTCCCCCGGTCTTGAAACTCCCCGGATCCGGCCTGAATGCCTGACGACATCGCCGGGATGCTGCTCGACCGCCTCGGCGACCGCCATCTGGGGCTGCGCACCCGGCAACAGGACTGGACGTGGGACGACGTGGTGCGCGAGTCCGCCGCGCGTGCCGCGCTGGCATCGGCGTTGCGCCGGGACGGACCGTTTCACATCGGCATCCTGCTGGACAACGTGCCGGATTTCGTGTTCTGGCTCGGCGCAGGCGCGCTGTCCGGCGGGGTCATCGTCGGAATCAACCCCACCCGCGGGGATACCGAGATGGCCGCGGAGATCCGGCACGCGGACTGTCAGCTGATCGTCACCGACACCGCCGGGGTGGGCCGACTGCGCGGCCTGGACCACGGCCTGGAGCCCGGGCGATTCTTGGTGATCGACGAGCCCGGCTACGCCGCGCTCATTGCCGAGCACCGGGTGGAGCCGGCCGCCGCCGCGGGCGTGGGGCCGGAGTCGTTGTTGCTGCTGCTGTTCACCTCGGGCACCACCGGTGCCTCCAAGGCGGTCAAGTGCAGCCAGGGCCGGCTGGTCCGCATCGCCGAGGCGGCCACCGCCAAATTCGGTCACGTGCGTGCCGACGTCGACTACTGCTGCATGCCGCTGTTCCACGGCAACGCGATCATGGCGCTGTGGGCGCCTGCACTGGCCAACGGAGCCACGATCTGTCTGACACCTAAGTTCTCGGCATCGCAGTTCCTGCCCGACGTGCGCTACTTCGACGCGACGTTCTTCACCTATGTGGGCAAGGCGCTGGGCTACCTGCTGGCCACCACCGAACAGCCCGACGACGCCGATAACTCCCTGATTCGCGGCTTCGGAACCGAGGCCTCGCCGCAGGATCAGGCCCAGTTCCTCCGCCGGTTCGGCGCTGTCCTGCATGAGGGCTACGGATCCAGTGAGGGCGGCAACGCGGCGATACCCGACCCGGCGGCACCGCCAGGCGCGCTGGGCCGTCCGGCGCACGCGGGCATCGTCATCGTGGACCCGCAGACCCGTGCCGAATGTGCCACGGCGATCCTCGACGAATACGGCAGGGTGTCCAACGCCGACGAGGCGGTCGGCGAGATCGTCGACAAGACCGGGGCCCGCGACTTCGAGGGTTACTACAAGAACGACGCCGCCGATTCGGAAAAGGTCCGCGACGGCTGGTACTGGACCGGCGATCTCGGCTATCGCGACGAGGCCGGCTTTCTGTACTTCGCCGGCCGCCGCGGCGACTGGATCCGGGTCGACGGCGAGAACACCTCCGCGCTGGCCATCGAACAGGTGCTGCGCCGGCATCCGCTGGTCATCAGTGCCGGCGTCTACGCGGTGCCCGACCCGCGCTCCGGCGACCAGGTGATGGGTGCCATCGAGGTCGCCGACCCCGACGGCTTCGACGCGGCAGCCTTCGCCGGGTATTTGGCCGCCCAACCCGACTTGGGCCGCAAGGGCTTCCCGCGGTTTCTGCGGATCTCGGCCGGCCTGCCGGTCACCGGCTCGAACAAGGTGCTCAAACGCGAGCTGCAGGCGAAGCGCTGGCACACCGACGAACCGGTATACCGCTGGGCGGGGCGGGGCGTCCCCGAGTACATCCGCATGACCGACGACGACAAGCGTTCGCTGGACGCCGAATTCATCTCCTACGGTCGGCAGAGCTACCTGCGGGGCGACGGGTAGCGACCATGAGCGACTGCGCGCAGTGATCGCCGATCAGCCTTCGGCTCCCTTGCGGTCCCAGGGACTGTAGTCGGCGATCAACTCCTGCTGGGGCGGGCGCTGCGCCTGCGCGACGTGCTGCAGGTTGATCCGGACCCGGTACCAGATCGAACTCGGGCCGCGCATGCCGTCGAGCAGAACGTCCTCGGGCGCCAACTGTTTCGCCGCTGCGGCGTGCCGTTCGCGCCAGACGTCCAAGGCTGCCATCGCCTCGTCACGAGTCCTGGTGCGGGCGATCTCGATCAGGGGCAACGGTGACGTACGCCGGCCGCCGACATTTCTTCGCGAGCCGCGCGGTGCCTTCTCCGCCGGGCCCTGCTCTGCGGCCAGCTCCAACAGGGACTCCAGCCCACCGACGGCGTCGTTCATGCCCGCCCAGGGGTCGCCGATCTGCGCTAAGCGGTCCGGGACGGTATCCACGGTGAACGACGCCGGGTCGGCGTCGGCGACCTCGTCCCAATACAGCGGCGTCGACACCCGAGCATCAGCCGTGGCCCGCACCGAGTAGGCCGAGGCGACCGTGCGGTCCTTGGCGTTCTGGTTGAAGTCCACGAAGACGCCGTGCCGTTCCTCCTTCCACCACCGGCTGGTGGCCAACTGCGGTGCGCGCCGCTCGATCTCGCGGGCCACCGCCTGTGCCGCCAGCCGGACCTGCGAGAACTCCCACTGCGGGGCGATCCGCGCGTAGATGTGCATGCCGCGCGAGCCGGACGTCTTCGGCCACGCCGTCAACCCGTGATCGGCCAGTACTTCACGGGCCAGCAGGGTGACCTCGACGATCTCCGGCCAGCCGACTCCCGGCATCGGATCGAGGTCGACGCGCAGCTCGTCGGGGTGGTCGAGGTCGTCGGCGAGCACCGGGTGCGGGTTGAGATCCACACAGCCGAGGTTGACCACCCAGGCCAGCCCGGCCGCATCGTCGACGACGACCTCCTGCGCCGACCGGCCCGACGCATAGTGCAGCTCTGCGACCGACACCCAGTCCGGGCGGTTGGCGGGTGCCCGCTTCTGGAAGATGGCCTCGGCGTCGATGCCGTCGACGAAACGTTTGAGGATCATCGGCCGTCCGGCCACCCCGCGCAGTGCGCCGTCGGACACCGACAGGTAGTAGCGAATCAGATCGATCTTGGTGCGTGCAGCGGCGCAAGGTCCACCGGGGAACACCACTTTGTCCGGGTGGGTGACCACCACCCGGCGTCCCGCGACCTCCAGCGACATCCCGCCGGCCATGACGTCATGTTAATAAGAGGCGACCATCCGCCGCCCGACGGCGATCTGCGTCACATAAGGTTGTCCCATGGCTAAGCTCACTGACCTGCCCAGTCAGGCTCTAAACAAGCTCGGTCGCTATCTCGAACGCGGTGGCGCCGAGTTGCATTACCTGCGCAAGATCCTGCAGTCCGGCGCGTTGAAGCTGGAGTCCCCGCGGGTCATCGCCAGTGCACTCGCTGATGGAGCGCGCTGGGGCGAGCTGGGAATGATTCCCGCGCTCAATGCCCGTCGTAGCCCGAACGGCGTCGCCGTGATCGATGACGACGGCAGCATCACGTTCAAAGAGCTGGATGACGCCGTCAACGCGGTGGCCAACGGCCTGCTCGCGATGGGGGTGCGTGGCGGTGACGGGGTGGCGATCCTGGCACGCAACCATCGCTGGTTCCTGATCGCCAACTACGGCGCTGCCCGGGTCGGCGCCCGGCTGATCCTGTTGAACAGTGAATTCTCCGGCCCGCAGATCAAGGACGTCTCCGAACGCGAAGGCGCCAAACTGATCATTTACGACGACGAGTACACCGCCGCCGTGGCGCAGGCCGAGCCGCCGCTGGGCAAGCTGCGGGCGCTGGGCGTCAACCCGGACACCGACGAACCGTCCGGCAGTACCGACGAGACGCTGGCCCAGCTGATCGCGCGGAGCAGCAAGGCGCGGGCGCCCAAGATCACCAAGCACGCCTCGATCATCATCCTGACGTCCGGTACCACCGGTACCCCCAAGGGTGCCAACCGCAGCACCCCGCCCACCATGGCGCCGATCGGCGGCATCCTGTCGCACGTGCCGTTCCGTGCCGGTGAGGTGACGTCCCTGCCGTCGCCGATGTTCCATGCGCTGGGCTATCTGCACGGCACGCTGGCGATGTTCTTCGGCTCGACGCTGGTGCTGCGGCGCCGCTTCAAGCCGGCCACCGTGCTGGAAGACCTGGAGAAGCACAAGGTGACCGGCATGGTCGTCGTCCCGGTCATGTTGTCCCGAATCCTCGACCAGCTGGAGAAGACCAGTCCCAAGCCGGACCTGTCGAACCTGCGGATCGTATTCGTCTCCGGGTCGCAGCTCGGCGCCGAATTGGCGACCCGGGCCATGAAGGACCTGGGCCCGGTCATCTACAACATGTACGGCTCCACCGAGGTCGCGTTTGCCACCATCGCCGGCCCAGCCGACCTGCAGTACAACGCCGCGACGGTGGGCCCGGTGGTCAAGGGCGTCAAGGTCAAGATCCTCGACGACAACGGCAATGAACTACCGCGGGGCGAGGTCGGCCGGATCTTCGTCGGCAACTTCTTCCCTTTCGAGGGCTACACCGGTGGCGGTGGCAAGCAGATCATCGATGGCCTGCTGTCCTCCGGCGACGTCGGCTACTTCGACGAGCGCGGGTTGCTCTACGTCAGTGGCCGCGACGACGAGATGATCGTCTCCGGCGGCGAGAACGTCTTTCCTGCCGAAGTCGAGGACCTGATCAGCGGACATCCCGACGTGATCGAGGCGACCGCGTTAGGTGTCGAGGACAAGGAGTGGGGCGCACGGCTGCGGGCTTTCGTGGTCAAGAAGGAAGGCTCCAGCGTCGACGAGGACACCATCAAGGTTTACGTCAAGGAGCACTTGGCTCGTTACAAGGTGCCCCGCGAGGTGGTCTTCCTCGAGGAGTTGCCGCGTAATCCCACCGGCAAGATCCTCAAGCGCGAACTGCGCGACCTGTAGGCGCGGTTCCAGCTCAGGGAACGGTTTCGATCGCCCGTTTCCAGGTGGCACCGCTGATATCGGTGAGGACGAGCGTGTACGAGTGCGCGCCGTCCCACCGGGCCGGGCCGGTGTCGATGGTCAGCTGTGCTTTGGCGCCCAGCGGGACGACCAGGCTGTGCGGGCCGGATTTCACCTTGGCCACGTAGCGGTTGGCGATCGCCGCCTCAGGTAGTCGGCTCAGCTGCGCGCCGTCCAGCTGTACTACGGTTTCGCCGGTGGCGTCATCGAGGACGCTGACGCCGATCAGGAATGAGCCGTAGACGTCCGCGCCTTCGGTTCGGTAGAGCTGGAATTGCAGGCTGTTGCCGACGACCCGGGCTTCGGACACCTCGATCTTCGGCGCGACCGACTTGTTGTGTAGCGGCCCATACACCCCGCCGTGGAACTGCTGGTTGGTGAACAATGCCAACGCCAAAATGGCAAACGAGCCGATGAGTATTGCTGGCGTCTTGATGGTGACCGCGCCGGACGTCAGCCAGTGGAGCCGTGTTTGCTGTGCGAGCCGCGGATACTTCGCGGAAAGGGCACGATCCATCGCGTAGTGTCCGCCGCCGCTCAAAAACAGCATGAAGCCGCTGGCCACGCCCAGGATGCCGATCTGCCACTCGTCGAGGCAGGTGGTGCCCAGCCAGCCGGCGCTGAGCAAGATGCCGAACGCCAACCCCAGCATGGCCAAGCTCATGACCCTGGTGAACAAGCCGACGATCACGCAGACCCCGACGATGCCTTCCACGATGGTGAACACCGTCATGGCTACGGCGAGCAGGCCGGGATGGGTCAGCAGATGCTCGATGATCGGGCCGATGCCAAGCGCGTTCGGGAGAAAGTGGTTGAACTTCTCGCCGACATAGCCAGGGACGTCCGGATTCAATTTGTCTTCGAGGCCGACTCGTCTCCAGAAGGCGGAGAAGTATGTCCAGCCGATGACTAGGCGGACGGGCAGCGCGAAAAGTGCGGCGGTATTGAAATGGCTTGCGGTGATCTTATTTTCGTCACCAGCGTCAACGGTCACGTAAGCAGTCCTGAGGCATTCGTTCGTGGCGATTCGCCCGCCATGCTAGCAGCGCCGTCAGAACCTCAGCCGAAACCCGTTGCCCCGTCGAACTGATTGCCGAGTGTGCGTTTTCGTTGGCAAAAGAGCCTTTTCGCCACCGAAACCGCACACTCGGCGCCTCTGGCGACCCTTTACGGGTCGCGGGGGAGGCCAAGCAGACGCTCGGCGATGATGTTGAGCTGGACCTCCGAGGTGCCGCCGTAGATGGTGGTGGCGCGGCTCATCAACAGGTACTCGGCCCACTTGCCGGGCAGCTGCTCACGATCGCCGATCGCGGCATCACCGGCGAACGTGCCGACCGCGAACTCGGCGTAGCCCTGTCCGGTGCGCATCGACAGCAGCTTGGACACCGCAGCCGCCGGCATCGGGTCCTTGCCCGCCAGGGTCAGCAGCGTCGAGCGCAGGTTGAGCAGCTTGGCGGCGTGCCCTTCGGCGATCAGCCGGCCGGCGCGGCGCTGTTCGCCCCCATCGAACTGGCCATCGCGGATGAACTCCACGAAGCCGTCGAGGCTCGCCAGGAACGGCATCTCGGATCCGCCGATCGACACGCGTTCAGCCGTCAGCGTGTTACGGCTGACCTCCCAGCCGCGGTTCACCTCGCCGAGCACCAGCTCGTCCGGGATGAACACGTCGTCGATGAACACGGTGTTGAACATCGCTCCGCCGGTGAGTTCACGCAGCGGGCTGACCGTCACGCCCTCGGCCTTCATGTCCAGCAGGAAGTAGGTGATGCCGTCATGTTTCGGAGCGCTGGAGTCGGTCCTGGCCAGTAGCGCCCCCCACGAGGAGAACTGCGCGGCCGAGGTCCAGATCTTCTGTCCGCTGACCCGCCAGCCGCCGTCGACCTTGGTTGCCTTGGTGGTCAGGCTGGCCAGGTCTGAACCGGCGCCGGGTTCGGAGAACAGTTGGCACCAGATCATCTCGCCGCGGAACGTCGGTGGCAGAAAGCGCTGCTTCTGCTCCTCGGTGCCGAACGCCACGATCGACGGGATCAGCCACGCAGCGATACCCATCGCCTGGCGGCGCACCCGGCCGGTGGTGAACTCCTGTTCGATGATGATCTGCTCGATCGGCTCGGCGGCCCGCCCCCACGGCTTCGGCAGGTAGGGCAACACCCAGCCGCCCTCGGCGATCGCGACCGTGCGCTCGTCGTGCGCCATGGCCTTCAGCGCTGCGACCTCGGCCCGGATCTCGCCGCGCAACTTCGCGGTATCGGAGTCCAAGTCGATGTCGATCTTGCGCATCCCACCGGCAGTGGCGGTGTCGACGACCTGTTGGGGGTAGATGGACCGGGAACCGAAGGAGGCGGCCAGTATCAGCGCTCGCCGGTAGTACACACCCGCGTCGTGCTCCCAGGTGAAACCGATTCCGCCGTGCACCTGGATGCAGTCCTGGGTGCAGTGCTGCGCGGCGCTCGGCGCCAGGGTGGCCGCCACAGCGGTCGCGAACTCCACGGTCGAAACCGCAGCCTCCCAACCATTCTCATTCGCCTCATCGATAGCGCGGGCGGCATCCCACACCGCGGCGGTGGCGCGCTCGGTGTCGGCGATCATCTCCGCACACTTGTGCTTGATGGCCTGGAACTGGCCGATCGGCCGGCCGAACTGCTCGCGGATCTTGGCGTAGTCCGCCGCGGTGTCGGTGGCCCAGCGAGCCACCCCGACCGCCTCGGCAGACAGCAGCGTCGCGATCAGCGCGTGCGCGCGCGCCGACGAGAGGTTACGCAGGACCGCGGTGTCGGCGATCTCGACGCCGTCGGCACGGACGTGGGCGATGGGACGCAGCGGGTCCACGCTTGTCACCGGCTCAATCTCGAGCTGGTCGGCGGGCAGCGCCACCCACACCTCGGCGCCGTCGACCAGCACCGGCGCCACCAGCAACGACGCTTCAGCGGCGGCCGCGACGGCGCGGGCCTGGCCGCGGATCACCAGACCGGACCCCGCAGCGGTGCCGGTCAACCCCGGATTGAGGGTGTAGCTGGCGATCACCTCTCCGCCGGCCAGCCCGCTCAGCTCGGCTGCGGCCGGATTGTCTGCGGCGATCAAGGCGCTGGCGATCGCGGACGGCACAAACGGCCCGGGCACTGCCCCGTAGCCGAACTCGGCGAGCACCACCGCCAATTCCAGGATTCCGAAACCCTGGCCGCCGGCTTCCTCGGCCAGGTGTACGCCCGCCAGGCCCTGCTCGGCGGCGGCCCGCCAATACGGCGGCGGATTCTGGATCGGGGTGTCCATCGCGGCGTGCAGCATCTCGGACGGCACAGCCCGGGCCACGAAGGACCGCACGGAATCGGCGAGGTTTTGGTGCTCAGAAGTGATCGCTATCGGCATTGATTACGCCTTTCGGTGTGTACGTGAAGTGAATCTAACAACCAGTCGGTTGGTTGACTACTACGGTTGGTTGACGACGTGGGCCAGGGGCTGCCCGTCGCGCAGCCGGCGGCAGTTGTCGAGCGCCGCAGCCAGGTAACGCCGCATGGTGTCGGCGGTGTACCAGCTGACGTGCGGGGTCAGCACCACGTTCTCCAGCCCGAGCAGCGGATTGTCCGAGGTCACCGGCTCGACGGCGAACACATCGAGCCCGGCGCCGGCCAGCCGCCCGCCCCGCAGCGCTTCGGCCAATGCGGCTTCGTCGACGATCGGACCGCGCGCGGTGTTGATCAGCACGGCCTCGGGTTTCATCTGCGCCAGGGCAGTCCGGTCGATCAAGCCCTCGGTGGCGTCGGTCAGCGGAACGTGCAGCGAGACGATGTCCGATGCGGCCAGAAGTTCCGGCAGCGGCCGCCAACCGGGCGTGCCGTCATCGCGGGTGCTGGTGTGCAGCACCTGCGCGCCCATGGCGGCCACGATCCCGCCCACCCGCTGGGCGATACTGCCGAAACCGACCAAGCCGACGGTGCAACCGCCGATGTCGCGGCAGCGCTCGCCGAGATCGGGGTCGGTCGGCCAACCGCGGACCTCGCGGGTCGCACGATCCAGCGGCAGCAGTCGGCGCAGCACGGCGAGCATGAGCAGCACGGTGCCCTCGGCGACCGATGCGGCATTGGCGCCAGGCATGTTGGATACCGCGATGCCGCGTTGGGTCGCGACGTCGACGTCGATGGTGTTGATGCCGACACCGAACTTGTGCACCAGTCGCAGCCGAGGTCCGCTTCGCAGGTCGTCGCCCGAGAGCGGCCGCAGCACATGCCAGAGCACCTCGGCATCAGCCAGTTCGCGACGAAACGTGACGTCGTCGTCGGCGGCGCACCACCGGATGTCCAGCCAATCAGACTCGGGTGCAACGAATTCCTCGACCTTCGGCCCGGGAATGAAGTGCGCCAGCACTCGCAACACCATGCTTAGGAAGTCTCCTCGGTGTAGATGGCTCGATAGAACACGTTGGCCAGCGTACGAATACACGCTGCGTCATTGGGACCGTCGTCGTCGCGGGAGGTGGCGAGCTGGACATAGCAGAACTGGTTGAGCATCGACACGATCGCCACCGCGAGCAACGCCGGGTCGTCATCAGTGCAGTAACCCTCGGACTGGGCACGCTTGACCGTTTCGGTGATGTGGCCGACGGGAACCGCGCAGATCTCCGCCCAATACCGGGCGAAGTCGTCGTTGACCATGGCCAGCTGGGAGACGCCGACCATCTCTGCCAGCCGGTTGCGGTAGGTGTACCAATGCGCGGCCGTGGCCTGCTCGATCCGTTCGCGGTTGGTCTGCCCGTGCCGCACCGTGCTGGAGGCGCGCTCGCCGGCCTCGTCGCGGAAGCGCAGCGCCCATTCGCGGACCATCGCCTCCTTGGAGTCGTAGTAGTTGTAGAACGACGCTGCCGATCGGCCGGCCTCGGCCGTGATGTCGGCGATGGTGGCTGCCAGGACTCCCTTGCGGGCGATCACCGCGCGCGCCGCGGCGTCGATCGCGGCTTGGGTGCGTCGACCCCGGTGTGTCGGCAACGGGTCGCGGCGGCCAGGCTGCTCGGGGCTGGTCGACACCGGAACACACCTCCTGTCTTGGTAGGGCTGGATCAAATCTGAATCTGATGTTAGATTCAGTTTCAGTTCTTGACCAGAGGAGTGTTCGCGCATGATCAAGCCGCACGGTGTCAACACCGAATTCGAAATCAGCGGGATCAACCACGTGGCGATGGTGTGCTCCGACATGGAACGCACCGTCGACTTCTACAGCAACATCTTGGGTATGCCCCTGATCAAGTCGCTTGACCTGCCCGCCGGTATCGGTCAGCACTTCTTCTTCGACGCCGGTAATGGGGACTGCGTGGCCTTCTTCTGGTTCCGCGACGCCCCCGACCGGGTGCCCGGGATCTCATCGCCGGCGGCCATCCCCGGAATCGGCGAGATCACCAGTGCGGTGAGCACGCTCAACCACCTGGCCTTCCATGTGCCGGCGGACAAGTTCGACGCCTACCGGCAGCGATTGAAAGAGAAGGGCGTGCGGGTCGGCCCGGTGCTCAACCACGACGATTCCGAGTGGCAGGCCAGCCCGACGCTGCACCCGGGAGTGTACGTCCGCTCGTTCTACTTCCAGGACCCCGACGGAATCACGCTGGAATTCGCCTGCTGGACCAAGGAATTCACCGGCGACGAAGAGCATGTCGCACCCAAGACGGCAGCCGACCGGCGCGTCCCGGCCAGCACCTAGAAACTGCGTCTTCGCGGCGCAAGGCTGATCACCCGGCCGGGGGCGTCGAGGCAGGTACCGATGGCGGCGGCCGGCGTGGTGGCGCACAATCGCGACGTACCGGGCATGTTGCTAGCAGACAGCAGGCGTTGTATCAGCGCACCACTTCCCGGTACACCGCATCGATTCGGCGGGTCCAGCCTCGGGCATCGAGGTGTTCCAGCAGCGGGATCGCGACCCGTCGGGTGGTGTTCAACGCCTGCTTGGCCTGGGTTGCGGTGAAAGGCTGCGCCAGCGAAGCCAATTCACGCATCGCCAACGCCGGGGCAGTCGGGAGCAGCACCAGATTCTCGGCGAGCCGCAACAACCGCCCGACCCGTTCGGCCGCCGCCAGCTCCCGGACACCCAGGTGCAAAGCGGACAGGTCGTCGGCCTCCGGGGCGTGAAACGGGGCCGCCGCCAGCCGGGATTCCAACTCGGCGATCGCCTCCTCGGCAGGGCCGAGATCGCCGGGACCGTCCGGCAGCCGAATCAGCCCGTCATACTGCGCCAACCCCGCGCCGGCTATCAGCTCGTCGAGCAGTGCGGGATCCGGCAGCGACAGCAGATCCGCCGCTGCGCCCCGCGACAGCCCGGCGGACAGTGGATCACGCTCGCGCAGTTCACGTGCCGCGGCCTGCAACCGGTTCCGCCAAACCTCATACGTCGCGGCGTGCACCCACCAGCCGCCGATCGCCCTCGCCTCCGGCGGTTCCGGGGGGAGCACGTACCCGAGCAACCGCAGCCGGCGCTGCGAGACCGCGCCGCGGCGGGCCACTTCGGCCATGACCCGCAGTGCCTGGTCGGCCGGATCGGCGCCGGCGAGCTCGTCGGCGCGACGGGCCGCGTCACCGCGCCGCCGCAGCGCCGGCGGATCGGCGTCGAGCACCACCACCCCGCCCAGCACGCGACGGGCCCCCGGATCGCGTAGTGCCAGACGATCGGAAAACATCAGCGGGAGTGGGTGTTCCAAAGTGATCCTGGCGTGCTCAGCGTCAAGGAGTCGTAGCCGGGCGGGCACTGCGGCCGTGCCCAGGTGCACCACAAGTCGCTCGGGTGCCTCGGTCAGGGCACAACCGGTGCTGTGCCGGACGTCGACCACGGTGCTGGTCAGCCACTCATCGGAGCTGACCAGGGCGTCCCCGCGGCGCACCTCGCCGGATGACGCCCCGCGCAGATTGACTGCAACCCGCACGGTGGGGCGCAGTGCCGAATGCGCCTCGCCGCAGCTCTGCAGCCCGCGGATGACCACCGCGCGCGAACGCCCACGATCCAGCAACTGCAGGTGATCGCCGGTGGCCAACGCGCCCGCGGTCAGGGTGCCGGTCACCACCGTCCCGGCTCCGGTGATGGTGAACGAGCGGTCCACCCACAACCGAACGCGCCCCGCGCTCGACGGCGCCGGCAGCTCGGCCAGCAGGTCGTCGAGCGCAGCACGCAGTGCGTCCATGCCGGTACCGTCCAGCGCTGACACGGCGACGATCGGGGCGTCACGCAGACCAGTCCGGGCCAGCTCGGTGCGTACCTGTTCGGACACCTCAGCAACACGTTGATCGCCGGCCCGGTCGACGCGGGTGAGCACCACCAATCCCTGCGTAATACCCAGGGCCGCAATGGCGTCACGGTGATCACCGGACTGCGCCCGCCAGCCCTCGTCGGCGGCGACCACGAAGCACACCACCGAGGCCGGTCCCAGGCCGGCCAACGTGTTGGGCAGAAACCGTTCGTGGCCCGGGACATCGACGAAAGCCACCCGCCGCCCCGACGGCAGCGCGGTCCAGGCGAAACCCAGGTCGATGGTCAGTCCGCGCCGTCGTTCCTCGGCCCAACGGTCGGGCTCCATCCCGGTGAGCGCCCGCACCAGGGTGGATTTGCCGTGGTCGACGTGGCCGGCGGTGGCAACTACAAACACGCTCACCCGACCCGGTCGAGCGCGGCCCGCACCGCGGTCAGCAACCGACCGTCCTCGGCCTCCGGCACACAACGCAGATCGATCAGGCAGGCGCCGTCGTGCACCCGTGGCAGCACCGCGGGATCGCCGGTGCGCAGCGCGGTGGCCGCGGCCTCGGGCAGCCGGACCGCCCAGCCCGGCAGCGGGACTCCCGGGGCACCGCCGCCGCCGACGCGGCCGTCGTGGGAGACGACGGTGGCACCGACGGCGGCTGCCAGCCGCTGGGCGCGGGCATGCAATTGGTCGGGGTCGGCGTGCAGCGCCCGGGTCACCGGTGCGGCGGCCCCGCAGACCGTGGCCTCGAGGGCGGCCAGGGTGAGTTTGTCGGCGCGGACCGCGCGGGCCAACGGGTGCCCAGCGAGCTGGGCGATCAGCCCGGCCCGGCCCAGTATCACCCCGGCCTGCGGCCCCCCGAGCAGCTTGTCGCCGCTGGCGGTCACGATGTCGGCGCCGGCGGCAAGCGTGGTCGCGGCATCCGGCTCGTCGGGCAACAGCGGATCGGGGGCCAGGAGTCCACTGCCGAGATCGGCCACCAAGGCGACGTCGTGTTCGGTTGCCAGTGGCCGCAATTGCGCCACCCCCACCGCCGCGGTGAACCCGTGGACGGCGAAATTGCTGGGATGCACCTTGAGGATGCACCCGGTCTGCGGCCCGACGGCCTCGGCATAATCGCGCAGGTGGGTGCGGTTGGTGGTGCCGACCTCTCGCAGCCTCGCCCCGGTGGAGGCGATCAGGTCCGGTAGCCGGAATCCGGCCCCGATCTCGATCAGTTCGCCCCGGCTGACCACCACCTCCCGGCCGGCGGCCAGTGCCGTGGTGGCCAGCACCAGGGCCGCGGCACCGTTGTTGACCACCAGGGCGTCTTCGGCGGCCGGGCAGGCCGCCAGCAGGGCGGTCCGCGCCGCGACACCACGTTTGGAGCGCGCGCCGGAGGCCAGGTCCAACTCGACGTCGACGTACCCGCTGGCCGCCACCAGCGCCTCGACCGCGGCCGCTGAGAGCGGCGCTCGCCCCAGGTTGGTGTGCACCACCACCCCAGTGGCATTGAGCACCGGCCGCAACGTCGTCCCGTGTTGTCCTGAAAGACCCTCCAGGACAGTGCTTTCAACCTGTTCCGGCGCCAGATCGCCGCGTCGCGCCCGATCCTGGGCGTCACGCACCAAGCCGCGGACCACATGCTCGCCCAGTCGGGCACGGGCGGCGCGAACCGCGGGCAGCAGCAACAGTGCGTCGGTGCGTGGAATGGCGCGGCGCGGATCGGCGTCGGTCACGGCTCCTCCTCCGATACGCGGCTGGCGGAGGCGGACGGGAATCGAACCCGCCAGGCCGAGCTACTCGGCCTCACCGGTTTTGAAGACCGGGGAGCCCACCAGGACTCAGACGCCTCCGCTGATCAACCTAGACCTTCGGCCGATTCTGGCGCGATAACGACCGGCCAGGCGAGAAATGCGCCCAGCCCGAGGTTGACCCTCCAGGGCAGAACCCGAGCGCTGCCGAACGCGTTCCGGGAGACATGTTGATCGGTATGTCCCGCGCGGGGGCCCAACAGCTCATCATGGACGCATGACCGAGATGCGATTGACCGGCTATGCCCACGGCGGCGGATGCGCGTGCAAGATTCCCCCCGGCGAGCTGGAAGACGCGGTGCGCGGTTTGACCGGGCAGTCCGGGAAGAACGTTCTGGTCGGCCTCGACGACGGCGATGACGCTGCGGCTGTTTTGGTGCGGGATGACCTCGCCGTGCTGTCCACCGCAGACTTTTTCACCCCCGTCGTCGACGACGCTTATGACTGGGGCCGGATTGCTGCCGCGAACGCGCTCTCGGACATCTATGCGATGGGCGGGCGCCCGGTGGTGGCGATCAACCTGGTCGGCTGGCCGCGGGAAACGCTGCCCCTGGAGCTGATGACCGAGGTGCTGCGCGGCGGTCTGGCGGTGGCCGAACAGGCGGGCTGCCCGGTGATCGGCGGCCATTCGATCGACGACCCGGAGCCCAAGTACGGCATGGCCGTCACCGGGGTAGCCGACCCGAACAGGTTGCTGCGCAACGATGCCGCGCAGCCTGGCCTACCACTGACGCTGACCAAGCCGCTGGGGGTGGGGTTGCTCAACAACCGGCACAAGCGCACCGGCGAGGTGTTCGACGAGGCGATCGCGACCATGGTGGGGCTCAACCGAGACGCCGCCGAAGCCGCCTTGTCGCTGGGGGTCAGGGCGGCCACCGACGTCACCGGGTTCGGGCTGCTCGGCCATCTGTACAAGATGTGCCGGGCGTCGGGGGTGGGTGCGGTGCTCGACCGGTCTGCGGTGCCGATGATCACCGGGGCGCACGAAGCACTACGTGACGGCTATGTCTCTGGCGGCACGCGCCGCAACCTGGACTGGGTGCGTCCACACCTGCGCCCCGGTCCCGGAATCAGTGAAGACGACCTGCTGCTGCTGGCCGACGCCCAGACCTCCGGGGGTCTGCTCGTCGCCGGAGAGCTACCCGGCCACCCGGTGATCGGACATACCGTGGCGGGCAGCGGAATTGACGTGTTATGAGCTGCAACTCTGATAAGTTCCTCGATCACCATGAACCTTTCTCGGCGCATTGTTCGCAACTCGTCTCGCACGGTGGCCATCTGCGCCGCCGCAGCCATCGCCGCCGGGCCGGCATACGCCGATCCGCCGCTGCTCAACGGCGAATACCAGGGCGCCGACCAGGAGTTCGCCTGGACGATCGCCACCAGCTGCAGTCAGGCCGACTGCAACGGAACCGTGTCCAGTAATCAGGGCTGGACCAGTCCCATGAGCCTGACCGACGGGCGCTGGCAGTTCAGCGTCACCAAACCGGACGGGGCGATCTGCGCGGACGGCAACTACGCGCCGACCATCATCCGGGTGTCGATCGACCCGGTTTCGCTCGGCGGTGTGGTCACCAACAGCTCCAACGGGGAATGCCCGGGAAGTACCCTGTCCTCCACGCCCTTTCAGCTACACCAGCTGGGCTGACCCATCCCGGCGGGCCCTAGTCAGCCGTGGTGATCGAATCCCCGGTGATCCCCGCCGCCTGACGCTCCGCCAGCCGGCGCTTCTGCGGCTCGATGGTGTAGCGCGGGTCCTTCGCCGACGCCATGCCGGCTTCGAACACCCCGAAGCGGGTCAGCGCCGAGGCACCCAGCAGCGCCAGCCCCGCCAATGCCGCCACGCCGCGCCTGCGCCCGCCCAGGAGCGTCCCCACACCTCCGGCGATCGCCAGCCGTTCGCTCCACCGCAGCATCGCCCCCGCCCGGCCCTCATGCAGCGGCTCGGCGGCGATCGGGTCCATCCGATGCTCCATGGCCCGGGCGGCGATGACATCGCCGAGCACCCCGAGCACCGCCAGGCGCCGGGCCGGCCCGGCCTCACGTACCGGGGTGGTCAGCATGGCCAAGCCACCCGAGGCCAGGCTCGCCGAGCTGACGAACACAAACGGCAAATCACGGTGCGCGCCATGCCAGGTCGGCGTCGCGGTATCGGCCAGCAACACCGCGGTATAGACGGCCAGTGGCGCCGCGAACACCGCAGCCTCCAAGCCGGCCGGCCGCTCGGCCGCGTGCAGCACGCCGCGCAGCGGGCCCAGCGGTAACCGCCGACCGGTCAACCGATCCAACTCGGCGGCCGCAGCCACCGACGTGCCCGCGCCGAACCCCGCCAGGATCCACGAACCCAGGCTCATCGGCGATGTCAGCTTGATGGTGCGCAGCATGTTGAAAAAGCGCTCCGGGCGGCCGAGGTCGCTGATCAGGGCCGCCGCGCTCAGCACGATCGCCGCCAGCGCCGCCAGCCGCGAATTGCGCCGCAACACTTTTCGGCCGGTCAACTGGGCGCCGGCGGCCAGCAGACCGGAGCCACCCGCCACGCCGCCGAGGAACAGGTAGGCCGCGATCTCGTGTGACCACGGTGCGGGTTTGACCACCGGCCGGCCGTAGTAGGAGCTGAACTGCACGTCGGGGACCATCGGCATCTCACGCCCGCCGTCCCCCCCGCCCCGGCGTCGGCGCCTGCCGCCTCCGCGGCGCGGTCCTTCGGACACCGCGCTCATGAGCGTCCCCCCAAGAAGGCGACCGCCGCGGCGGCCAGCATGCCGGCCGCGGCCAGCGCCGAGCGTTTGAACATCGCCGGCAGGTCGGCGGTGCCCACCCGGGGGTCGGGCGGCAGGCCGTAGACCTCCGGCTCGTCGAGCAGCAGGAAGACCGAGCCGGTGCCGCCGACCCCGTCATGCTCATTGGCGCCGTAGAGCCGGGCCTCGGTGCGGCCCTGCGCATGCAGCTGGGCCACCCGTCGCCGGGCCCGCTGCACCAGGTCGTCGTGATCGCCGAACCGGATGGACTCCGTCGGGCAGGTCTGCGCGCACGCCGGTGTCTGGCCGTCGACCAGCCGGTCGTAGCAGAGCGTGCACTTCTGGGCGACCCCGGTGTTGGGCACCGGGTTCGGGTCGCGGCCGGCCTTCGGCGCGGCGGTGCCGTCGGTGCGACGCTCGATCACTCCGAACGGGCACGCCGGCACACAGTTGCCGCAGCCGTTACAGACGTCGGCCTGCACCACCACCGTGCCGAACTCGGTGCGAAACAGCGAGCCCGTGGGGCACACGTCCAGACACCCGGCGTGCGTGCAGTGTTTGCAGACGTCCGAGGCCATCAGCCAGCGGAACTGATCGGTGTCGGGTGGCGCGCCATCCGTTGCGGCTTCTCGGTCATCGGGCATCTTGGGCATCCCCAGGCTGATCAGCCGCCGGCCGGATTCGCGGGCCTCCTCGATGCGCTCCCGGCTCTGCTCGATGAACGCCACGTGCCGCCAGGTGCTGGCGCCCAGCGCGCCGGTGTTGTCGTAGGACGACCCGAGCAACTCCAGCGGTCCTTCGGCCGGGTTGTGATTCCACTCCTTGCACGCCACCTCGCAGGCCTTGCAACCGATGCAGATCGAGGTGTCAGTGAAAAACCCTTTGCGGGGGCGTGGTGGCGACCACCTGGCATCGGCGGCCGGGTCGGTCGGCCCGGACAATTGGCCCATCAGCCCCGCCCTTCTGGATCGACAGCCGCATTGCCGGTCTCCGGTGTGGTTCCGGAACGGCTTTGATACTCGTAGATCAGGCGCAGCAGTTCCGCGCCCCGCGGCCGCCGGCCCGGTCGGATATCGCAGGAACCGGCCTTGGATTCCTGGATCTGCACGTTGGGATCCAGGGTCACCCCGAGCAGATCGTTGGCGGCGTCGCCGCTGACCATCGCGTCGCCGCCGACCCCCCAGTGGTAGGGCAGTCCGATCTGGTGCACCGTGTGGCCGCCCACACTCAATGGCGTCATCCGGTCGGTCACCAGCACCCGCGCCTCGATCGCCGCCCTCGGCGAAATGATGGTAGCCCAGCCGAAGTTCTCCAGACCCCGCTCGGCGGCCAGCGCGGGGGAGACCTCGCAGAACATCTCCGGCTGCAGCTCGGCCAGGTAGGGCAACCAGCGGCTCATGCCGCCCGCGGTGTGATGCTCGGTCAGTCGATAGGTGGTGAACACGTAGGGGTAGACGTCGGCGCCCGGCTCACCGGCACTGGGTGCCGAAAGATTGTCCTTGCGGGGGAACGTGATTCGGGCGGGGTTGCGCTGCTGACGATAGACCGCGTTGGCGACCGGCGACTCCTGCGGCTCGTAGTGGGTGGGCAGCGGCCCGTCCACCACGCCCTTGGGTGCGAACAACCAAGCCTTGCCGTCGGATTGCATGACGAACGGGTCGTCGCCGGCCAACGCGTCGGGACCGCCCAACGCCGGATTCGGTCGCGCACCGGGCGCCCGGTCGACCACGAAGTCCGGCACGTCGTCGCCCACCCATCGGTGCAGCTGCTCGTCCCACCAGACGTAGCGCTTGCGCTCGCTCCACGGCGCCCCGGCCGGATCCGCCGAGGCGCGGTTGTAGAGGATCCGCCGATCCGCCGGCCAGGCCCAGCCCCATTCGGACTGGCTGGGGCTTGGCCCGCCACGGGGCACCCGGCGGGCCGCCCGGTTGACGCCATCGGCGTACACCCCCGAATAGATCCAGCAGCCTCCTGCGGTAGATCCGTCGGCGCGCAGCTCGGTGTAAGAGGACAACGGCGCACCCGCGCCATCGCCGGTGAGCTGATGGCCGTTGATCTCGGCCAGCACGAACTCTGGGTCGGGCTCACCGTGCTCATTGACCGGGTAGTCCCAGGCCAGATCCAACAGCGGGCGGTCCCGCGGATCGGTGGAGCCGGCCAGGTGAGCACGAATTCGGTTGCCCAGCTTGATAAAGAACTCCAGCTCACTGATGCAGTCCCCCGGCGGGGCGACGGCCTGATGACGCCATTGCAGCAGACGCTGAGTTTGGGTGAACGTGCCGGCCTTCTCCACATGACTGGCCGCGGGCAGGAAGAACACCTCGGTCTCGTTGTCGTGCATGCACAGCTCGCCGGAGGCGATCTCCGGGCCGTCCTTCCACCAGGTGGCCGACTCGATCATGTTCAGATCCCGCACCACCAGCCACTTCAGGTGCGACATACCCAACCGTTGTTGCCGGCCGTTCGCCGAACCGACGGCCGGGTTCTGACCGAGCAGGAAGTAGCCCTCCACTTCGTCGTTGAGCATCCCGGTCACCGCCTGGTAGGTGCCGTGTGGTCCGGTCAGCCGGGGCAGGTAGTCATAAGCCCAGTCGTTGTCGGCGGTCGCGGCGTCGCCCCACCATGCCTTGAGCAGGCTGACCAGATACGCGTCGGCGTTGGCCCAAAAGCCCTTCTGGCTCTTGGATCCGACGCGGTCTAAGTACTGCTGCAGGGTGTCGTCGCGTCCGGCCTTGGGCATCGGCAGATAGCCGGGGAGCATGTCGTAGAGCGTGGGGATGTCGGTGGAGCCCTGAATGCTGGCGTGCCCGCGCAGCGCCATGATGCCGCCGCCGGGCCGGCCCACGTTTCCCAGCAGCAGCTGCAGGATCGCCGCGGTGCGGATGTACTGCGCGCCCAGGGTGTGCTGCGTCCAGCCCACCGCGTAGGCGAAACAGGTGGTGCGTTCGCGCCCGGAGTTGGCCGTGACCGCACGGGCCAGGTAGTCGAACATCGCGGGGTCGATACCGCAGACGTCGCGAACCATCTCCGGCGTGTAGCGCGCGTAATGCCGCTTGAGAATCTGGAATACGGTGCGCGGGTGCTGCAGCGTCTCATCGCGCCGCACGCGGGCGTGTTCGAGTGCCGGACCGCCGCTCCCGAGCGTCTCACCGGCCGAACGTGCCGACGCACTGGTCCCGTGCTCATGGCCACCCCCGGGCGAGCCGATGTCCTCTTCACCGGCTCCTCGACTTTGATAGGCCCAACTCGACGGGTCGTAGTGCCCGGTCTGCGGATCGAAGCCGGAGAACAGCCCGCCCAAATCCTCGGTGTCGCGGAAGTCCTCGCTGATCAGCGTCGCGGCATTGGTGTAGGCGAGCACGTACTCACGGAACCACAGGTCGTGGGTGAGCACGTGATTGATCAGCGCACCCAGCAGCACCACGTCGGAGCCGGCCCGGATCGGAATGTGCTTGTCGCACACCGCCGACGTTCGGGTGAACCGCGGGTCGACGTGGATCACCACCGCGCCGCGGGCCTTGGCCTCCTCCACCCACTGGAACCCCACCGGGTGGCACTCGGCCATGTTCGAGCCCTGGATGACGATGCAGTCGGCATTCGCCATGTCTTGCAGGGTTTGCGTCGCTCCACCGCGACCGAAGGAGGCTCCCAGACCGGGAACCGTGGCGGAGTGTCAAATACGCGCTTGGTTGTCGACCTGTATCACGCCTGCGGCGGTGAAGAGTTTCTTGATTATGTAGTTCTCTTCGTTGTCCAGTGTCGCGCCGCCCAGCGAGGCGATACCCATGGTGCGCCGCAGCGGCCGGCCCTCGGCGTCGTGGTCCTGCCATGCGTTACGCCGCGAGGCGATGAACCTCTGGGCGACCATGTCGATGGCGGTGTCGAGCTCCAGCGGCTGCCAGCCCGTGGCGCGGGGCGCCCGGTAGAGCACCCGGATCTGCCGGCCGGGTGAGTTGACCAACTGCTCGCTGGCCGAGCCTTTCGGGCACAGCCGCCCCCGTGAGATCGGCGAATCGGGATCGCCCTCGATCTGGACGACCTTCTCGTCCTTGACGTAGACACGCTGGCCGCAGCCGACCGCGCAATAAGGACAGACGCTTTGCACCACTCGATCGGCGGTGGCGGTTCGCGGTGCGATGCTGCGGGTCTGTTCGGAGGTGACCGCCGGCCCGCGGCCGAACACGTCGCCGGTGCGCAGTTGCCGGATTACCGGCCACTCCAGGAATTTTCGCTGAACCATCCTTGCAGCGTAGTCCCGCTGTGCTGGCGTTATGTGCTGTTCGGTGCCAACCTGGCACGGCTCTCGAAGCCGACCCGGGATGATGGAGCGATGAGTCGGACGCAGCGTCGGCGGGTCAGCCGCCGAGTCGGAGGGGAGGCGACGCAGCGGCTCGAGACGCTGGCGGTGGAGGAACCTCTGGAGATCCGGCTGGGTGGTGTGCCGCTCACCGTCACCATGCGCACGCCCGGTTCCGATGTCGAGCTGGCGCAGGGCTTTCTGCTGTCGGAGGGGATCATCGCCGGGCGTGACGACGTGCTGAGCGCGCGGTACTGCGGCGAGTCGGACGGCCCCAACAGCTACAACGTGCTCGATGTGACGCTGGCACCGAACGTGCCGCCGCCGGTGGTCGACATCTCCCGGAACTTCTACGCCAGCTCATCGTGCGGCATCTGCGGCAAGGCCTCACTGGACGCGGTACGGCTCGCCAGCCGGTATCACCCGGGCGACGACCCGGTCGGAGTTCCCGCGGCGGCGCTGACCGCGATGCCCGATCAACTGCGTGCCGCGCAGGACGTCTTCGCCAGCACCGGCGGCTTGCATGCCGCGGCTCTTTTCGACTTCACCGACGGCGGCGCGATGCAGGTGGTGCGCGAGGACATCGGCCGGCACAACGCCGTCGACAAGGTGATCGGCTGGGCACTGGAGCGGCGCCGGATACCGCTGGCCGGGACGGTGCTGCTGGTCAGTGGGCGCGCGTCGTTCGAGCTGACCCAGAAGGCGGTGATGGCCGGGGTGCCCATACTGGCCGCGGTCTCCGCACCATCGTCGTTGGCGGTCGATTTGGCCGGCGAATGCGGGCTGACATTGGTCGCGTTTCTTCGTGGCGACTCGATGAACATCTACAGCCGGGCCGACCGCATCCTCGGCTGACCCTGCGGGCCGGAGATCCCACTCTCCGCATTCGCGGCTGTTGTTCCGGTAAAAATCTCGTAAAACGAGGTAAATGCCGTAATATCGATCCTCAGTTATTGACCGGACCGACTCCGCCGGCGTTCGGGCCCGGCAGTGCGGTAGCCGCTCTCAACGACGCGAGCAACGGGCGGTCGTGGCCGCCATGGAACCCGGACGGCGTTGGCCGCGACTAATCGATAGTTGAGAGGAGTGCGGGGATGAGTTTGTTGGATGCGCATATTCCGCAGTTGGTGGCGTCGGAGTCGGCGTTTGGTGCCAAGGCGGCGTTGATGCGGTCGACGATGGCGCAGGCG
>NZ_JRMM01000032.1:0-34479 GCF_000972905.1 Mycobacterium sp. UM_Kg27 | reverse complement strand
AGATGTGTATAAGAGACAGCCGCGGCCGTGGCCGCGGCCGCGGGTCTGAGGGTGCGGCAGCCGAGGACGCCGACGATGAGACCGAGGACGACGACTCCGCCGCTGAATCGGAGGAGGCCGGAGACGCCGAGGACGCCGCCGACGAGGAAGGCGGTTCGGCCGACGACGCGGGCAGCCGTCGCCGTCGCCGTCGCCGTCGCCGCAAGGCCGGGACCGGCGAGGAAGAGGACACCGCGTCCTCGGACGACCCGCCCAACACCGTCGTGCATGAGCGGGCCCCGCGCGCCAAGACCAACCGGTCCGCCAAGAGCGACCGCGGCACCGGTGACGACGAGATCCAGGGCATCACCGGCTCGACACGGCTGGAGGCCAAACGGCAGCGCCGTCGCGACGGTCGCGACGCCGGGCGCCGCCGCCCGCCGATCCTGAGCGAGGCCGAGTTCCTGGCCCGCCGCGAGGCCGTCGAACGCCGGATGGTGGTCCGTGACCGGGTCCGGACCGAGCCCCCGCACCAGGGCGCCCGCTACACCCAGATCGCCGTGCTGGAAGACGGCGTGATGGTCGAGCACTTCGTCACGTCTGCCGCATCGACCTCCCTGGTGGGCAATGTCTACCTGGGCGTCGTCCAGAACGTGCTGCCGTCGATGGAGGCCGCCTTCGTCGACATCGGCCGGGGCCGCAACGGCGTGCTCTACGCCGGTGAGGTGAACTGGGAAGCTGCCGGACTCGGCGGTGCCAACCGCAAGATCGAACAGGCGCTCAAACCCGGCGACTACGTCGTGGTGCAGGTCAGTAAGGACCCCATCGGACACAAGGGCGCCCGGCTGACCACGCAGGTGTCGCTGGCGGGTCGCTACTTGGTCTATGTGCCGGGCGCATCGTCGACCGGCATCAGCCGCAAGCTGCCCGACACCGAACGTCAGCGGCTCAAGGAGATCCTGCGCGAGGTGGTGCCCGCGGACGCCGGCGTGATCATCCGCACCGCGTCGGAGGGCGTCAAGGAATCCGACATCCGCGCCGACGTCGAACGCCTCCAGGAACGCTGGAACCAGATCGAGGCCACCGCCGCCGAGACCAAGGCGAAAGCCGCCGGAGCCGCAGTGGCGCTCTACGAAGAGCCCGACGTGCTGGTCAAGGTGATCCGAGACCTGTTCAACGAGGACTTCTCCGAGTTGGTGGTCTCCGGTGACGACGCCTGGGCCACCATCAACGACTACGTGGGCTCGGTGGCACCCGAGCTGGTGCCGAAGTTGACCCGCTACACCGCGCCGACGGGTCCGGAGGGCCAGGCCGGGCCGGACGTGTTCGCGGTGCACCGCATTGACGAGCAGCTGGCGAAGGCGCTGGACCGCAAAGTCTGGCTGCCTTCGGGCGGCACGCTGGTTATCGACCGCACTGAGGCGATGACAGTGGTCGACGTCAATACCGGCAAGTTCACCGGCTCCGGCGGCAACCTCGAAGAGACGGTGACCAAGAACAACTTGGAAGCCGCCGAAGAGATCGTGCGACAGCTTCGCCTGCGTGACATCGGCGGCATCATCGTCATCGACTTCATCGACATGGTGCTGGAGTCCAACCGGGACCTGGTGCTGCGTCGGCTGACCGAGGCGCTGGGCCGTGACCGAACCCGCCATCAGGTTTCGGAGGTGACGTCGCTGGGGCTGATTCAGCTGACCCGCAAACGCTTGGGCACCGGGCTGATCGAGGCGTTCTCGACCTCGTGTCAGCACTGCGCCGGGCGTGGCATCGTGTTGCACGCCGACCCGGTGGACTCTGCCGGGCCGGGACGCAAGACCGAACCGGGCGGTGGCGGCACCACCAGCAGCCGCCGCAGCAAGCGATCGAAGAAGCCGAAGGTCGACGAACCGGCGGTCGTCAAGGTTCCGGTGCACACGCCCGGTGACCACCCGATGTTCAAGGCGATGGCTGCGGCCAGCGACCGGCACGACGAGTCGGACGACGAGCACGCGACTGCGCCCGAGGGCGATGAGCTGGTGGTGAACCTGGCCGGCCAGGACGCCGAAGGCGCCGAGGAGACCGAGGGCGCCGGCGAGGTGGCCCAGGAGGCCCTGGAGTCCGACGTGGCCGATGAGGACCTCGCCGAGGACGACGAAGACGTCGATGAGGACAGCGACGACGAAGATGTCGATGAGGACGTCGATGAGGATGTCGACGACGATGACGACGAAGTCGATCTCGACGACGATGACGACGAGGACTTCGATGACGACCTGGACGTCATCGATGAGTCCGATGAGTCCGACGAGTCAGATCAAGACGACTCCGATGAAGACGACTCCGACGATGCCGAGGGCTCCGAGGACGCGGACGAACCCGAGGTGGCGGTTGCGGTGGTCGAGCGTCCGCGACGTCGACGTGCGGCGGCCCGGCCGGCCGGGCCACCGATCTGACATCGTGCCGGTTTGACCCCTTAGCCGCTGGTCACGTACCCTTGACCAGTTGTCGCCAGGCGGGAATAACCACAGCTCGGCGGACAGAACCCCAGACACCTGCGCAAGTCCCGATGGCGTGCGCGCCCGAGAAGCAGAGGTAGAAACCAACGATGGCGACGTACGCAATCGTCAAAACCGGCGGCAAGCAGTACAAGGTTGCCGTTGGTGACGTGCTCAAGGTTGAGAAGATCGAGTCCGAGCCGGGATCGTCGGTCTCGCTGCCGGTCGCGCTGGTGGTGGACGGTGCCACCGTCACCACCGACGCCGCCAAGCTGGCGAAGGTCGCGGTCACCGGCGAGATCCTGGAGCACACCAAGGGTCCGAAGATCCGCATCCACAAGTTCAAGAACAAGACCGGCTACCACAAGCGGCAGGGTCACCGTCAGCAGCTGACCGTGCTCAAGGTCACCGGAATCAAGTAGCAGCAGGAGGCAGCGAGATGGCACACAAAAAGGGCGCTTCCAGCTCACGTAACGGGCGCGACTCAAACGCCCAGCGACTCGGCGTCAAGCGGTTCGGCGGCCAGGTCGTCAAGGCCGGCGAGATTCTGGTGCGGCAGCGCGGCACCCACTTCCACCCCGGCGTCAACGTCGGGCGCGGCGGCGACGACACCCTGTTCGCCACGGCACCCGGTGCGGTCGAATTCGGTGTGAAGCGCGGCCGCAAACTGATCAACATCGTGCCTGTCGCCCGCGACTAGTCGCCGGCGTAACTGGGCGCCATTCGGCGCCGGATAGGTAGTAACGCCATGTCCCGGTTCGTCGACCGCGTTGTCATCCATGTGCGCGCCGGCGACGGGGGCAACGGCTGCGCCTCGATTCACCGAGAGAAGTTCAAGCCGCTCGGTGGTCCCGACGGTGGCAACGGTGGTCGCGGCGGCAGTGTCGTGCTGGTCGTCGACCCGCAGGTGCACACCCTGTTGGACTTTCACTTTCGTCCGCACATCAACGCGGCGTCCGGCAAGCAGGGCCAGGGCAACAACAAGGACGGCGCCACCGGCGCGGACCACGAGATCAAGGTTCCCGACGGCACCGTCGTGCTCGACGAGCACGGGAGGCTGCTGGCCGACCTGGTCGGGACGGGTGCCCGCTTCGAGGCGGCCGCCGGAGGACGCGGCGGGCTGGGCAATGCGGCGCTGGTGTCGCGCGCCCGAAAGGCGCCCGGCTTCGCACTGCTGGGGGAGAAGGGCGAAACCCGCGACCTCACGCTGGAACTCAAGACCGTCGCCGACGTCGGGCTGATCGGGTTTCCGTCCGCGGGCAAATCTGCGCTGGTGTCGGTGATCTCGGCGGCCAAGCCGAAGATCGCCGACTATCCCTTCACCACGTTGGCGCCCAATCTGGGCGTGGTCTCGGCCGGAGAGAACACCTTCACCGCAGCCGATGTGCCCGGACTCATCCCCGGTGCCTCGACCGGTCGCGGGCTGGGCCTGGACTTCCTGCGGCACATCGAACGCTGCGCTGTGCTGGTGCACGTCGTAGACTGCGCGACCGCCGAACCGGGCCGTGACCCGCTCTCGGACATCGAGGCGATCGAAGCCGAACTGGCTGCCTATACCCCCACCATGCAAGGGGATTCGACGCTCGGCGACCTGGTAGACCGGCCGCGCGCGGTGGTACTGAACAAGATCGACGTGCCCGAGGCGCTGGAGATGGCGGAGTTCGTCCGCGATGACATCGCGGCCCAGTACGGCTGGCCGGTGTTCATGGTCTCGACGGTGAGCCGTGCCGGCTTGCGGCCGTTGACGTTTGCGCTGGCCGAGATGGTGTCGGCGTATCGCGCCGCACAACCGGAGCCGGTGGCGCGCCGCCCGGTGATCCGGCCCGTTCGCGCGGGGGAGACCGGGTTCACCGTGGAATCCGACGGCGAGGGCGGGTTCCTTGTGCGCGGTACACAACCCGAGCGCTGGGTGCACCAGACCAACTTCGACAACGACGAAGCGGTCGGCTACCTGGGTGACCGGTTGGCCCGGCTCGGGGTCGAAGACGAACTGCTGAAGCGAGGCGCCACACCGGGCTGCGCGGTGACCATCGGAGACATGACCTTCGACTGGGAGCCGACCACTCCGGCGGGGGTGGACATCACGTTGTCCGGTCGGGGCACCGACAGCAGGCTGGAGCGTACCGACCGAGTGGGTGCCGCCGAACGAAAGGTCGCTCGCAAGCAGCGCCGCGAGCACACGGAGGAATCGTGACCGGCACCGGTGTTGCGCGCGAAGCGATTCGGACCGCGCGCAGCGTCGTGGTCAAGATCGGCACCACCGCCCTGACCACCGAATCGGGCATGTTCGACGCGGCCCGGCTGGCTGGACTGGCCGAGGCCATCGAAGGCCGGATGAAGGCCGGTTCGGATGTGACGATCGTGTCCTCGGGGGCTATCGCCGCCGGCCTGGAGCCGCTCGGACTGACCAAGCGGCCAACCGACCTGGCCACCAAGCAAGCCGCCGCCAGCGTGGGCCAGGTGGCGCTGGTCAATGCGTGGAGTGCCGCTTTCGGCCGGTTCGGCCGCACCGTCGGACAGGTGCTGCTCACCGCGCAGGACGTGTCGATGCGGGTGTCGCACACCAACGCCGCCCGCACCCTGGACCGGCTGCGGGCGTTGCACGCGGTGGCGATCGTCAATGAGAACGACACCGTGGCCACCAGCGAGATCCGCTTCGGCGACAACGACCGCCTCTCGGCGCTGGTCGCGCATCTGGTGGGCGCCGACGCACTGGTGCTGCTCTCCGACATCGACGGCCTCTATGACTCCGATCCTCGTAAGGGTCCGGCCCGCCTGGTCCCCGAGGTAGCCGGACCGGATGACCTCGCCGATGTGGTCGCCAGCGAGGGCAGCCACCTGGGCACCGGCGGCATGGTGTCGAAACTGTCGTCGGCACTGCTGGCCGCCGACGCGGGAGTTCCGGTGTTGCTGGCCGCGGCCGGCGAGGCCGCTGCCGCCCTCTCCGACGCATCGGTGGGGACCGTCTTCGCCCCCCGGGCGCAACGGTTGTCGGCACGCAAGTTCTGGGTGCGTCACGCCGCCGACGCGGCCGGGGTGCTGACGCTGGATGCCGGGGCGGTCGAGGCGGTGCTGGATCGCCGGCGCTCCCTGCTGCCGGCCGGGATCACCGCGGTCGCGGGCAGGTTCTACGGCGGCGACGTGGTCGAACTGTGTGGCCCGGACGGAGCCGTGGTGGCCCGCGGCGTGGTCGGCTACGACGCCGCCGAGCTGGACGACATGATCGGCCATTCGACCGCCGAGTTGGCACCGGACGCGCGCCGGCCGGTGGTGCATGCCGACGATCTGGTCGCAGTTTAGGAACTCGTCCGCATGAGCACCGTATTCACCATCGACGGGGCCGGCTGGAGTGGGTTTCTGCGGTTCATGTGCCGCGGTGCGGTCACCAGGGGCAAGACCGTGACAAACGTCAAGTACCCCAACACCTACTTCGAGGGCCTGCGCTATGTCCCGGCCGTCGCCGCGGTGCAGCGCGGTGCGCAAGCCCTCGACGACATGCTGACCGCTCACTTCAGCGCCGCACCCGATGCCGACGACGTACTGGTCTACGCCGTGAGCATGGGGGCACAGGTCGCCTGTAAGTGGTTGCGCGAGAAGGGGCCGACCTCGCCGGTCCCCACCGACAAGGTGTCGTTTCTGCTGCTGGCCAACCCCGAACAGCCGTTCCATGGCATCTACCAGGCCGATCCGAAGCTGGTCACGTTCATGAAGCTGCCCGACTACGGCGGCGTCGGTGTGCCCGCGGACACCCGGTTCGCGGTGACGGATTTGTGCCGCCAATACGACGGCATGGCCGACTTTCCCAACCTGCCCGCCGCACACGTCGACGCGTTGGCCGTCAGAAACGCTCTGCTGGGACTGGTGACCGTGCACAACAACTATTTCCGGGTTAACCTGGACAGTCCCGACAACATCCGGGTCACCCGCGGCAACCTCACCTACGTGTTTTGTCCCACCCGGCGCAAGAGGCGTCGGCGTATCGAGCGCAGTTATGACCGCTCGGCCTGGAGCTACTGATCGGTGGGCTTGAGATACAGTGCGCCCCAAACGATTTCCGTCAGGGCAGTGGCGAGTTCCGAATCGTAGTCGGCGTCGCGGGCCGGCAGGTTCTGCTGACATACCCGCTCCACCATCCAGGTGAGGGCGCTGGCGGTTGCGGTGGCGGGCAACTCGCGGCGAATGGAGCCGTCGGCCTGGCCGTCTTCGATGACCTGGGCCACCCGGCCGGAGATGCCGGTCAGCAAGTCCCGGTAGGTGGCGCCCACCAGCGGGTCGTAGCCGGCCATCTCGTTGAGCGCGATCAGCAGTGGTTGATGCCGCCGGTAGTTGGCGATGATCGCGGCCATCGCGGCGCGGACATCGCCGGGATCGCGGCGCTGCGCCACGCCCCACCAGCGCTCGGCCCCCGCGGCGAGATCGCCGAACACCTGGCCGGCGAGCCGGCGCAACAGGTGACCCTTGTCCTCGAAGTAGATGTAGAAGCTGGCGCGTGAGATGCCGGCCTCAGTCGCAAGGCGGTCCACGCTGAGTTCGGTGAAGCTGGCGCCGGCGCTCATCAGTCGCTCGGTGGCATCGAGGAGATGCCGTTCGATCTCCTCGCGCCGCTCCTGGCGGCCGGCGGCGGGCTTGCGGGTCACAGAAGCCACAGCGAGCAGCGTAACGGCAAGGCCGACGTCTTGACTAGACAGACTGTCTAGACCTACTGTCGGTTCGAGCCCGGTGTGACCGGGGCCATACCCCGAGGAGGTCTCGTGACCGCACCATCCGCCGCGCTGCGCAGCTACGACGCGGTCGACCTGTCCTCCCGCGGGTTCTGGTCCAGCACCGCCGCGGAGCGGGAACGCTCGTTCGCGGTGCTGCGTGCCGAGCGTCCGGTGAGCTGGCACCCGCCGGTGCAGGACGCCATGCTCAACGATCCCGACGATCCCGGCTATTGGGCAGTCACCCGCCACGCCGACATCGTCGAGGTGAGCCGCACCAACGAGGTGTTCCTGTCCGGCAAGGGTGTGCAATTCGAGAACATCCCCGCGGAGATGCTGGAGACCACCCAGTCCTTCCTGGCCATGGATCCGCCCCGGCACACCAAACTGCGCAAACTGGCCACCGCTGCGTTCACTCCCCGCCAGATCAGGCGCATCGAGGACTCGATCACGGCCAGCGCCACGGCCATCGTCGACGAACTCAAGGCCGCCGGCAGTGGAGCCGACTTCGTCGAGTACTGCGCCAAGGAACTTCCGCTGCGCACGCTGGCCGACATGGTCGGCGTTCCCGATTCCGAGCGTGCGCAGGTAGCCCATGCCGCCGACGCCCTGGTATCGACCAACGACCCGGTGTTCCTCGCCGGGCGCGACCCGATGGCGGTGATGGGCGAAAACATCATGTATTTGCATCAGGTCGCCGGCGCCCTGGCCGCGCAACGCCGTGAGACTCCCGGTGACGACCTGTTCAGCAGCCTGGTCAACGCCGAGGTCGACGGTGACCGGCTCACCGACGCCGAGGTGTCCGCCTACTTCGTGCTGCTGGCGGTGGCGGGCAATGACACCACCCGCCAGACCGCCAGCCATGCCCTGCGGGCGCTCACCGACTTCCCCGAGCAACGCGCGTGGTTGCTGGAGGACTTCGACCGCCGTATCGGGACCGCGGTAGAGGAGTTCATCCGCTACGCGACGCCGGTGATGACCTTCCGCCGGACCGCCGCAACCGATTACGAACTCGGCGGCCAGACCATTCGGGCCGGCGACAAGGTGGCCATGTTCTATGCGTCAGGCAACTGGGATGCGCAGGTGTTCGACCAGCCCGATCGCCTGGATCTGAGCCGCGACCCGAATCCGCATCTGGGTTTCGGCGGCGGCGGGCAGCACTACTGCCTGGGGACCCATGTGGCGCGGGCCCAGCTGCGGGCACTCTTCGGCGAGTTGCTCCATCAACTGCCGGGTATCGAGGCAGGCGACCCGGAGTATCTAGCGGGCAGCTTTATTCACGGGATCCGTGCCATGACTTGCACGTTCTGATGCGGTTGGTCCCGGCTCGGTCAGTCCGAACCGCCGGCCGGTGGCGTCCTTGCCGATCGCGGTCAGCACGATGACGGCGATCAGCGTGGGCACCAGCGTGACAACCAGGGCGTACGGGTAGCCGTGCGAGGCCGCCAAGTGCTCCTGGATCGGCAGGTTGAACGCGGCGAAGAGATTGCCCAGCTGGTAGGTCACGCCCGGATAGAAGCCTCGGATCGCGTCCGGCGACATCTCGGTCAGATGCGCCGGGATCACGCCCCAGGCTCCCTGCACGCAGATCTGGATCAGGAACGAGCCCAGGCACAGCATGCCCGCGGTGTGCGACAAGGCGAACAGCGGCACGATCGGTAAGCCCATCGTCGCGGCCCAGATGATCGCGTAACGCCGGCCCAACCGCTGTGACAGCGAGCCGAAGATCAGCCCGCCGATGATCCCGCCGATGTTGTAGATCACCGCGATCCACTTGGCCGTGACATGGGACAGACCTGCGCCGTCGGGGGAGGTCAGAAACGTCGGATAGATGTCGTGCGTGCCGTGGCTCATCCAGTTGAACGCCGTCATCAGCAACACCAGGTAGCAGAATCGGCGGATCACCTTGGCGTCGGTGAACACGTCACGAATCTTGGTCTGGGTCAACCGCATCCGGTCCTGGGTAGCCTGCCAAATCTCGGACTCCGTCACCCGGTAGCGGATCAGCAGGCTGACCATGGCCGGCAGGATCGAGAGCCCGAACAGCCAGCGCCAGGACAACCCCAGCACGTCGTTCACCAGGAGCGAGGCCAGGGTGGCGGCCAGGTAGCCGAACAGATAGCCCTCCTGCAGCAGCCCGGAGAAGAACCCGCGGCGCTCCGGCGGGATCTTCTCCATGGCCAGCGCGGCGCCCAGCCCCCATTCGCCGCCCATCCCGATCCCGTAGAGCAGACGCAGAATCACCAGCACAGTGAAGGTGGGCGCGAACGCACACAAGAACCCCACCGTGGAATAGAAGATCACGTTGACCATCAGCGGTATTCGCCGGCCGACCCGGTCGGCCCACAGGCCGAACAGCAGCGCGCCCAGCGGGCGCATCACCAGCGTGGCGGTGGTCAGAAACGCGACCTCGGTCTTGGTGTGGCCGAAGGTCTTGGCGATGTCGGCGTAGACGAACACCACGATGAAGTAGTCGAAGGCATCCATCGACCAGCCCAATACGGCAGCGAGGAACGAGTTGCGCTGGTCGGCTGTGAGCCGCTGCTTCGTCACCCGAGCATCCTGCCGGATTCTGCCGCGATTGTGTGCCGCTACCGAGGATTACCGCGACGAAATTTCGCAGGGCAGCTCTGCGGCCAGCAGCGCCAGTGCCGGCGAACAACCGCCGTCGATCTTGACGTCGGCCAAGTCATCGCCGCGGGTGGGGCCGCGGTTGATGATCGCGACCGGGACACCGCGCGCGGCGGCATGGCGAACAAACCGGTAGCCGGAGAACACCGTCAGCGACGAACCCGCCACCAGCAAAGCCTCGGCGTCCTCGACCATCGAATATGCCTGGGCGACAAGTTCTTTGGGGACGCTTTCGCCGAAATAGACGATGTCGGGCTTGAGTATCCCGCCGCAGTGCCGGCAGTCGACGAAACGGAATGACGCGGTATCGGTGACGACGGCGTCCGCGTCGGGCGCCACGGCGATACCGCCGAGCTTTCCCGCCCGGTCGATGAACCCGGGGTTGAGCTGCTCGAGCTGCTCGTGCAACGCGCCTCGGCTCAAGGATTGCCCGCAGGTCAAGCAGATCACCGTGGCGTAGCTGCCGTGCAGATCCACCACGCGCCGGCTCCCGGCTTTGGTGTGCAGCAGATCGACGTTCTGGGTGATCACCCCGCTCACCACGCCGGCCTCTTCCAGCGCGGCCACTGCCAAGTGCCCGATGTTGGGTGCGGTGTCGGCCATGTGGCGCCAGCCGATGTGGTTGCGAGCCCAGTACCGCTGACGAACACCTGGTCGCCGGTGAACTGGGCGATGGTCATCGGGTTGCTCGGCGGGGAGTCCGGGCCGCGATAGTCCGGAATGCCCGAATCGGTGGAGATGCCGGCGCCGGTGAGCACCGCGACCCGCCGGCCCGCAAGCAGCGTCAGCAGGTCGCAGACCGTCGGCTCGGTTCCGCCCATCCGGCTAGCGTAGGCACTTCGCGGCGGTCGACTGCTCGGCAGCCATGTTGCGGCACATCATCTCCAGTGCGGCGGCACCCAGTGCGGCGTCGATGTGGGCGACCGCGTCGACCGGTACCACCACCGGAAGGTGCCGGACATAGGCGTCCAGAGCGGTGTAGAGGATGCATTGCTCGGTGACCTGCCCGGTCAGGATCAACCGCTGGGTGCCGAGCCGGCCCAGCAGATACTCCAGCGGAGTGGAGTAGAAGGCGCTGTGTCGCACCTTGGTCATCAACCGGTCGCCGGCTACCGGGGCGATGGGCCGCACCAGTTCGGGTCTGGAGCCATCCAGCGCCGACGCGGCGATCTGGGCGAATCCAGCGGTGAAGTCGCCGTAGTTGTCGTTGACGTAGATCAGGTCGACATCATCGGCGGCCCGGCTGCGTTCCACCAGGTCGGCCAGCGGTTCGACGATCTGTGCGACGTTGTCGGCCAGTTGTTCGGCGTCGGCATGGCGGTAGGAGTTGAGCATGTCGACGACGATTACCGCGGTATCGGTCATGCCCCTGGTGATACCCGAAAGCTGCACGTTGACACAGTCCGGGCGACAATGGGGGCAATGGAGCATTCTGGGGACTTCTACAACGCCTACCGGCACGGGTTCGCGCGGGTTGCCGCCTGCACGCACCGCACCACGCTCGCCGACCCGGCCGCCAACGCCGAGTCGGTGCTACAGCTGGCGCGCGACTGCCACGACGACGGCGTCGCGCTGGCTGTGTTTCCCGAACTCACCCTGTCGGGATACTCCATCGACGACATCGTGCAGCAGGACAGCCTGCTCAGCGCCGTCGAGGCGGCACTGCTCGACGTGGTCGCGGCCTCGGCGGAGCTACTGCCGGTCCTGGTGGTGGGAGCGCCACTGCGCTACGCGCATCGCGTGTACAACACCGCGGTCGTCATTCACCGCGGGCGCATCCTCGGGGTCGCGCCGAAGTCCTACCTGCCCACCTATCGGGAGTTCTACGAAGGCCGCCAACTGGCCGCCGGCGCCGACGAACGCGGACTCATCCGGCTGGGCGACGCAAAGATCCCGTTCGGGCCGGACCTGCTGTTCGCCGCGACCGACCTGCCCGGGTTCGTGCTGCACGCCGAGGTGTGCGAGGACATGTTCGTGCCGGTGCCGCCCAGCGCCCAGGCTGCCCTGGCCGGCGCGACGGTGCTGGCCAACCTGTCCGGCAGCCCGATCACCGTCGGGCGTGCCGACGACCGCTGCCTGTTGGCCCGGTCGGCCTCGGCGCGCTGCCTGGCCGCCTATGTCTATGCCGCCGCGGGAGAAGGCGAGTCGACCACCGATCTCGCCTGGGACGGCCAGACCATGATCTGGGAGAACGGCACGCTGCTCGGCGAAAGCGAACGGTTCCCCAACGGTCCCCGCCGATCGGTCGCCGACGTCGACCTCGGGCTGCTGCGCTCGGAGCGGCTGCGGATGGGCACCTTTGACGACAACCGCCGCCACCACCGGGATGCGGTGCAGGCGTTCCGGCGGGTGGAGTTCATGCTGGATCCGCCGGCCGGGGACATCGGGCTGCGGCGGGTGGTCGAACGATTCCCGTTCGTGCCGTCGAATCCGCAGCGACTGCAACAGGACTGCTACGAGGCCTACAACATCCAGGTTTCCGGTCTGGAGCAGCGGCTGCGCGCGCTGAACTGTCCCAAGGTGGTCATCGGGGTCTCCGGCGGACTGGATTCGACCCACGCCCTGATTGTCGCCGCCCGGGCGATGGACCGGGAAAACCGGCCGCGCAGCGACATTCTCGCGTTCACCATGCCCGGCTTTGCCACCGGTGAGCGCACCAAGGCCAACGCCGCCGCGCTGAGCAAGGCGCTGGGGGTGACGTTCGCGGAGATCGACATCCGCGAAACCGCGAAGTTGATGCTGTCCGAGCTCGGGCACCCGTTCGCGCGCGGCGAAGCCGTCTACGACGTCACGTTCGAGAACGTGCAGGCGGGCCTGCGCACCGACTACCTGTTCCGAATCGCCAACCAGCACGGCGGCATTGTGCTGGGCACCGGCGACCTGTCCGAGCTGGCGCTGGGCTGGTCCACCTACGGGGTAGGCGATCAGATGTCGCACTACAACGTCAACGGCGGCGTGCCCAAAACCCTGATCCAGCACCTGATCCGGTGGGTGATCAACTCCGGGGAGTTCGACTCCGATGTGTGCGCGGTACTGGCCTCGGTGCTCAATACCGAGATCAGCCCCGAACTGGTGCCGGCGACCGACGGCGAAGAGATTCAGCGCAGCGAGGACAAGGTGGGCCCGTACTCGCTGCAGGACTTCGCGCTGTTTCAGGCGCTGCGGTACGGATTCACCCCGGCCAAGACCGCGTTCTTGGCCTGGCATGCCTGGCATGACGTGGAGTCGGGTTCCTGGCCGCCCGGATATCCGGCGGACAAGCGGCAGGCCTATTCCTTGGCGGATATTCGACACTGGCTCAAAGTGTTTGTGCAGCGGTTCTATTCGTTCAGCCAATTCAAGCGCTCGGCGCTGCCGAACGGGCCCAAGGTGTCCCACGGCGGTTCGCTGTCGCCGCGCGGAGAATGGCGGGCACCCTCTGACATGTCGGCGCGGATCTGGCTCGACGAGATCGAACGGGAGATTCCGCAGGCGTAAGAAGGAGCAGCGAGGATGGCCGACATTCGAAGGTTTCCGTTGTCACCGGCGTTGCAGCGGGCCCTGACCCTGCTCAGCGATCCACCGTCGGACCCGCAGGTGAGCCGCGGCTATCTCGACCTGCTCGACGAGGCAGGGGAGGCGGGTGCGCAGCAGAACACCGGCGCCATCCAGCGGCTGTGGGCCTCGTCGTTCGGGTCGATGTTCTACGACAACGCCCAAGCGGTGGCCCGCCGGCTGCTCGAGGCCTGGCAGCACCCGATCGACTGGCTGGCGATCCCCGCCGGCGGGGGGGCGCTGGATGTCGGCTGCGGGCCGGGAAGCATCACCACCTCGCTGGCCCGGGCAGTCGGCCCCGACGGTCTGGCCCTGGGCGTCGACGTCTCAGCACCGATGCTGGCCCGGGCGGTACGGGTGCAGGCCGGCTCCCAGACCGGCTTCCTGCGTGCCGATGCACAGCACCTGCCGCTGCGCGACCAGACCGTCGATGCGGTCGTGTCGATCGCTGTCCTGCAACTGATCCCCGATCCGGTGGCGGCGCTGGGTGAGATGGCGAGGGTGCTCAAGCCCGGTGGGCGGCTCGCACTGATGGTGCCCACCGCGGGATCGGCCTCGCGACTGTGGCAGGTGCTGCCCAAGGCCGGTGCGCGGGTGTTCGACGACGACGAGATCGCCGATACCCTGGAACACCACGGCCTGACCAGTGTTCGGGTCAAGAACTTCGGCACCATCCAGTGGGTGCGGGCCAAACGGGACTGATCGTCTGGCACGTGATGGTCACTTTGCACGAGGTGGATCGGCACAACTGGGGGATCCGGGGCGGTCAGCCCGCATCCGACGTCGACCTGGGTCTTCACCGTTCGGGCGTGAACGCATCAAGCGCTGCGCTGATCGCCTCAGCGCTCGGCGCGCAGTCCCCGGCACCGACCACCAGTGTCGCCAAAGCCCCTGCCGCACAGGCGTATTGCAGCGCCCGTTCGACCCCGCCAGCCCATACGGTCGCCAACACGCCGGCAAAGACATCGCCCGCGCCGGACGTGTCGGCGGCATCGACCACCGGTGACGGCACCTCGACGGTGCCGTCGACACCGGAGTAGCGCGCGCCACGCGACCCCAGCGTGACGACCCGGTGCGGCACCTGGTGGCGGAATCGCGCGGATTCGGACTCGTTGACCACGGCGACGTCAACCAGGTCGAGGAGCCCCGCCACGTCCGCCGCGGGTGGGGACACGTTGAGGATCACCGTCGCCCCGTTCGCGTGGGCCAGCCCGGCGGCCGCGGCGGCCACCGGGGTCGGGATCTCCAACTGCATCAGCAGCACGTCGCAGTCGGCGATCAGGTCGCGCTGGCTGGAAGTCAGCGCCCACGCACCGTTGGCGCCCGGGTCCACCACGATGGTGTTCTCCCCGGACGGGTCCACCATGATGACCGCCGAGCCACTGGGCCCGGGCGCCGTCATGAGGCCGGCGGTTCCGACGCCGTTGCTCTGCAGGTGCCGGCGCTGCAGTAGCCCGGCGTCATCGTCGCCGACCGCGCCCACGAACTGCACGCGGGCTCCCGCGCGTGCCGCGGCCACCGCCTGGTTGGCGCCCTTCCCGCCGGGGTGGGTGCTGCGCGCTGTGGCCAGCACCGTCTCGCCTGCGGCCGGAAGCGCGGCGACGGCGAAGACGGTGTCGGCGTTCACGCTGCCCACTACGCACACCCGCGTCGCCATGGGTTTCAGCTTCGCATTTGCAACCGTGGAATGTGGTGCATCCCCTACTGTGAAAATCCACCGGCAACCGGAGAAGGGAGCCGCCGAGTGGACTCCGCACCGTCGACAGTGATTCAGGCGAGCGATGAGCGCCTGTACCGGCGGCTGGCGGCCCGGCTCAGTATCAAGACCAAGCTGATGATCATCCTGCTGCTGACCAGCATCGCCTCGGTCGCGGTGGTCGGTTTTGTCGAGTTCCAGTATGGCGCAGAGGAATTGCAGCATGCGGCGACCAACAAACTGGTGCAGGCTCGCGAGTTGCAGCGTCGCGCAGTCGCCGGCTTGTTCGCCGATATGTCCAACGCCCTGGTGATCGTCAGCGGGGGAGTGACCGCGGCTTCCGCAGTCAAGGCGTTCAGCGCCGGATTCGACCAACTCGCGAATGCTCCGGTCACGCCCGAGCAGCAGCGGACCATCGTGGGCTACTACCGCGACAACTTCACCACGGCGCTGACCGAACGCACCGGTGAGAAGGCGGACGTCGCCGCGTTCCTGCCCACTTCGAACGCGCAGCGCTACCTGCAGGCGCACTACACCGCAGGCTTCGCCGGAGACTCCAAGAAACTCGACGATGCGGGTGACGGCAGTGCGTGGTCAGCGGCAAATGCCCAGTTCAACGATGTCTTCACCGAGGTTGTTCAGCTCAACGAGTACCGGGATGCGTTGCTGCTGGACACCCAAGGCAACGTGGTCTATTCGGTCAACAAGGGTGTGGACCTGGGCACGAACCTGCTCACCGGCCCCTACCGCGAATCCGGCCTGCGGGACGCCTACCGCAAAGCACTGGCGGCCAACGCGGTCAACTTCGTCTGGATCACCGATTTCCAGCCCTACCAGCCCCAACTGGACGCGCCGACCGCCTGGCTGGTCTCACCGGTGGGCACCAAGGGCGAGGTCGAGGGTGTGTTGGCCTTGGCGCTGCCCAGTGCCAAGATCACCCGAATCATGACCGTCGACCGCGACTGGGATGCGGCCGGGCTGGGCCACACCGCCGAGACCTACCTGGCCGGTCCGGACGACCTGATGCGTTCCGATTCGCGGTTGTTCCTGGAGGATCCCGAGCGCTATCGCCGCGAAGCGGTGGAGGCGGGAACCTCTGAGGCGACGGTGGACCGCGCGGTGCGGTTGGGGACCACCACCTTGGTGCAGCCGGTCGGCGGACCGGGCCTGCAGGCCGCGCAGCGCGGCCAGTCCGGAACGCTCACCACCGGGTACGACTATTTGGGCAAACGCGAACTGACGGCGTACGCGCCGTTGGCCGTGCCCAACTCGGACCTGCAGTGGTCGATCCTGGCGACCAGGGAGTACTCCGACGCCTTTTCCGGCGTCACCTCCTTCAGTAGGAGAGTGGTGCTGGCCACCACCGGGGTGATCTTCGCGATCTGTGTGCTGGCGATGTTGCTTGCCCGGCTGTTCCTGCAACCGATCCGGCGGCTGCAGGCCGCCGCCCAACGGATCAGTGCCGGCGATTACAGCGCCGTGGTACCGGCTCGAACGGCTGACGAGATCGGCGATCTGACCAAGGCGTTCAACGACATGAGCTACAGCCTTCGCACCAAGGAGGAGTTGCTCAGCCAGCAGCGCAAGCAGAACGACGAGCTGATGTTGTCGCTGATGCCGGAATCGCTGGTGCGGCGCTATCGCGGGGGCGAGCAGGCTATCTCGGACGTGCACCACAACGTCACTGTCATCTACGCAGAGCTGCAGGGCATCGATCAATTGTCCTCCGAAATCTCCGCGAGCGAATTGGTGACAATCGTCGACGACTTGGTCAGGCAGTTCGATGCGGCAGCCGAAGCCGTTGGCGTGGAACGAATCCGGACGATGTACAACGGCTATCTGGCCGGCTGCGGCTTGACCACACCACGCCTGGACGGCGTGCACCGAATCGTCGAATTCGCCTCCGAGTTGCAACGGATCGTCGAGCGGTTCGCCATTAAATCCGGGTACCGGCTGAGCCTGTGGGCCGGAGTCAACACCGGCGAAGTCATCAGCGGTCTGGTGGGCCGATCCGGTGTCACCTACGACCTCTGGGGCTCGGCGGTCAACCTCGCCTACCAGTTGCGCAGGCACACACCGGAATCTGGCATCTACGTCACCGCGGTGGTGCGCGACATGCTCGATGACGCGGCGGAGTTCGCTCCGGCCGGCACCATGACCGTCGGTGACGCCCAGGAACAGACCTGGAAATTGGCCCCGAGACTGTCCGAGGCGCCGTGAACGTCTTCGGGTCGTGGCTCTACTGGGCGATCGGGGTCGCCATCGGATTCCCCGCGGGCCTGGTCGCGCTGACCGAAGGGCATGGGGTGCTGGCGCGCCGAGGCAGCTACCTGGCCCGGCCGGTGGCATTGGCTCGTAACTACCTATTGCCGCTGGGCGCCTTGCTGGTGCTGCTGGCAAAGGTGGCCGGCGTGCCCGGCGAGGATCCGACTCTGCGCGTCATCTACACCGCGTTCGGCTTCGTGTTGCTGGTGTTGTTGCTGGCGGTGCTCGACGTCACCTTCTTCCAGAGCGCCCCCCAAGGGTCCTGGCGGGGCCGCATTCCGACCATCTTCATCGATGTCGCCCGGTTCCTGCTGATCGGTGTGGGCCTGGCCCTGACGCTGTCCCTGGTGTGGGACGCCAAGATCGGCGGCCTGTTCACCGCGCTGGGTGTGACGTCGGTGGTTATCGGCCTGATGCTGCAGAACTCGGTCGGTCAGATCGTTTCGGGTCTGTTCATGCTCTTCGAGCAGCCGTTCCGGATTGGCGACTGGCTGTCCACCCCGACCGCCCACGGCCGGGTCGTGGAAGTGAACTGGCGCGCGGTACACATCAGCACCGCCGACGGGCTGCAGGTCACGCCGAACTCGGTGCTGGCCGGCACCTCGTTCACCAACATCAGCCGATCCAGCGGTGCGCACCGGGTGTCGATCACCACCTCGTTCGCCGTCGGCGATCCGCCGGACCGGGTGTGCGCGTTGTTGTCGCGCGTTGCCACCGCTCTGCCAATGCGGACCACCGGCGCGGCACCGGAATCGGCGGCGCTGGGTGGCGGCCAGTACCGCACCGCCATCGCGGTCGACACACCCAGCGACGACGGCGCTACGCAGGCAACCTTCCAGCGGTGGCTCTGGTACGCCTCGCGGCGGGAGGGACTGCACCTTGACGGCGCCACCGACGATTTCTGCACGCCGGAACGGGTGGCCGAGGCGCTGCGGACCGTGGTGGCGCCCGCCCTGCGACTGACGGAGGCAGACCAGCAGGCCCTGGCGCCCTACGCCAGGGTCGTCCGGTATGGCGCCGACGAACCACTGCAGCAAGCCGGTCAGGTACCGGCGGCCATGACGTTTCTGACCGACGGCAGTGTCCGGATCAGCAGCGAGGATCCGGACCAGCCGGGTGCCACGCTGCGCCATGGGGCGTTTCTCGGGATCACCACACTGACCCGCCAAGCCAGCCCGTTCGACGCCCGGGCATTGGAGGAGGTGACCGCGGTGGTCATTGATCGCGAGCACATCGAGGAGCTGGTGATGGCCAAGCCGCTGTTGCTGCAGGAACTGGGCCGGATCATCGATCAGCGGCCTCGCACGGCTGTTGCGCAGCGGCGATCGTGAGGGCGGCGGAGCCGGTCGAAGCGGGGCGCCGTAAGTCAACACAGCGGCGATCGTGAGGGCGACGGAGCCGGTCGAAGCGGGTCGCCGTAAGTCAACACAGCGGCGATCGTGAGGGCGGCGGAGCCGGTCGAAGCGGGTCGCCGCACGTCAACACAGCGGGGCCGTTTTACCTGATCGGGCGTTCGCCGATACGCTGGCACGATGAGCGTCCCCGTGCTTCCCGACCTGCGCCAAGAGGTCCATGACGCCGCCCGCCGCGCCAGGGTCGCCTCGCGTTCCCTGACGGCGTTGTCCACGGCGGCCAAGAACAGTGCGCTGAACGCCGCCGCCGACGCGCTGCTGGCCCACGCCGACGACATCCTGGCCGCCAATGACCGCGACGTCGCCGCCGCCCGTGACGCCGGCACTCCCGAGGCCATCCTGGACCGGCTGGCGCTGACCAAGTCTCGGGTCGACGGGATCGCCGCGGGACTGCGTCAGGTCGCCGGCCTGCCCGACCCGGTCGGCGAGGTGCTGCGCGGCTACACCCTGCCCAACGGACTACTGCTGCGTCAGCAGCGCGTCCCGCTGGGCGTGGTGGGCATGGTCTATGAGGGCCGGCCCAACGTGACCGTCGACGCATTCGGGCTGACCCTGAAGTCCGGCAACGCCGCACTGCTGCGCGGCAGTTCGTCGGCGGCCCACTCCAACCAGGCTTTGGTGGACGTGCTGCGTGGCGCTCTGGAGGCCGAGGACCTGCCCGCCGACGCGGTGCAGTTGCTCTCGTCGGTGGATCGCGCCACGGTCACTCATCTGATCCAGGCTCGCGGACTGGTCGACGTGGTGATCCCGCGCGGCGGAGCCGGATTGATCGAAGCCGTGGTGCGTGACGCGTTGGTGCCCACCATCGAGACCGGTGTCGGCAACTGCCACGTCTACATCCATGAGGCCGCCGATCTTGACATCGCCGAACAGGTGCTGTTGAACTCCAAGACCCGTCGGCCCAGCGTCTGCAATGCCGCCGAGACGCTGCTGATCGACAGGGCGATCGCCGCATCCGCATTGCCGAGGCTGGTGGACGCGTTGACCGCCGCCGGAGTCGCGGTGCACGGTGATGCCGAGGATGCCGCCGCCGAGGATCATCTGCGTCGTGAATACCTGGCGATGGACATCGCCCTTTCGGTGGTCGACGGGCTCGAGGACGCCATCGACCACATCAACGAGTACGGCACCGGCCACACCGAGGCCATCGTCACCACCAACATGGCGGCCGCCCAGCGGTTCAGCGAGCAGGTCGACGCGGCCGCGGTCATGGTCAACGCCTCCACGGCCTTCACCGACGGCGAGCAGTTCGGGTTCGGCGCCGAGATCGGCATCTCCACCCAGAAGCTGCACGCCCGGGGCCCCATGGGTCTGCCGGAGCTGACGTCGACCAAATGGATCGTGTGGGGTGACGGCCACACCCGTCCCGTCTAAGGCGCCTCGAAGGAGCTAAATCCACATGGACAAACCCGCCATCCCCGCCACCCCGGCCCGCCAGGCGCCGCTGTTCGCCGACATCGACGACGTGGCCCGCCGGCTGGCCGAGACCGGCTATCTGGCCGACACCGCCACCACCACGGCGGTGTTTCTGGCCGACCGGCTGGGCAAACCCCTGCTGGTGGAGGGTCCGGCCGGGGTCGGCAAGACCGAGCTGGCCCGCGCGGTGGCCGCGGCCACCGGGTCCGGGCTGGTGCGGTTGCAGTGTTACGAGGGCGTCGACGAGGCCCGGGCGCTCTATGAGTGGAATCACGCCAAGCAGATTCTGCGCATCCAGTCGGGATCCAACGGCGGTGACTGGGACGCCACCAAGATGGATGTGTTCTCCGAGGAGTTCCTGCTGTCGCGGCCGCTGCTGACCGCGATCCGGCGCACCGATCCGACCGTGCTGCTGATCGACGAGACCGACAAGGCCGACATCGAGATCGAGGGTCTGCTGCTGGAGGTGCTGTCCGACTTCGCGGTCACCGTTCCGGAACTGGGCACGATCACCGCGGCGCGCACCCCGTTCACGGTGTTGACCTCCAACGCCACCCGGGAACTGTCCGAAGCGCTCAAGCGCCGCTGCCTGTTCTTGCACATCGACTTCCCCGATCCGGACCTGGAACGCCGGATTCTGCTGTCGCGGGTGCCTGAACTGCCCGAGCATCTGGCCGCCGAGCTGGTGCGCATCATCGCGGTGCTGCGCGGCATGCAGCTAAAGAAGCTGCCGTCGGTGGCCGAGACCATCGACTGGGGCCGCACCATCTTGGCCCTGGGCATGGACACCATCGACGACGCCACCGTCGCTGCCACCCTGGGAGTGGTGCTCAAGCACCAGTCCGATCAGGTGCGGGCATCCGGAGAGCTGCGACTGAACTGATGGTCCGTCGCACCCGCCCGTCGCAACCTCTTGCCCCGCATGGAATTCCGGGGCATCTGGTGGGGTTCGTGGAAGCGCTGCGCGGGCAAGGGATTTCGGTGGGCCCCTCCGAGACCGTTGACGCCGGGCGGGTGTTGACCGCGATCGGGCTCGATGACCGGGAAGTGCTGCGAGAAGGGCTGGCCTGCGCGGTGCTGCGCCGGCCCGATCACCGCGACACCTACGACGCCATGTTCGATCTGTGGTTCCCCGCCGCGCTGGGCGGACGCGCGGTGGTGGTCGACGGGGACGAGGCTGATCCGTCGGATTCCGCGCCGCTGCCGGAGGACGCCGAGGACATGCGGGCCATGCTGCTCGACCTGCTGACCGCGAATCCCGATCTCGCCGACACCGATCCCCGGTTGTCGGCGATGATCGCCGCGATCGTCGGCGCCTACGGGCAATACCGCTCCAGCCGGGGTCCGTCCTACTCCGCCTACCAGGCGCTCAAAGCACTGGCGCTCGACGAGTTGGAGGGCAAACTGCTGGCCGGACTGCTCGCGCCCTACGGCGACGAGCCCAGTCCCACTCAGGAGCAGATCGCCAAGGCGATGGCGGCGCAGCGGATCGCGGCACTGCGCAAGCTCGTTGACGCCGAGACCAAGCGGCGCACCGCCGAGCAGTTGGGGCGCGAACACGTCCAGATGTACGGCATCCCGCAGCTGAGCGAGAACGTCGAGTTCCTGCGTGCCTCCGGCGAGCAGTTGCGCCAGATGCGCCGGGTGGTGGCGCCGCTGGCCCGCACCCTGGCGACCCGGCTGGCCGCGCGCCGGCGACGCTCCCGGGCCGGCACCATCGACCTGCGCAAGACGCTGCGCAAGTCAATGTCCACCGGCGGGGTGCCGATCGACGTAGTCCTGCGCAAGCCGCGTCCCGCGCGGCCCGAGCTGGTGGTGCTGTGCGATGTCTCCGGCTCGGTCGCCGGATTCAGCCATTTCACCTTGCTACTGGTTCATGCGCTGCGGCAACAGTTTTCGAGAGTTCGCGTGTTTGCGTTCATCGACACGACCGACGAAGTGACGCACCTGTTCGGGCCGGAGGCCGACCTGGCCGTGGCGATCCAGCGGATCACCCGGGAGTCCGGGGTCTACACCCGCGACGGCCATTCCGACTACGGCAATGCGTTCGTCTCGTTCGCCGAGAACTATCCAAACGTGGTGTCGCCGCGCAGCGCGCTGCTGGTCCTCGGTGACGGTCGCACGAATTACCGAAACCCAGGTGTGGAGGTGCTGTCGCACCTGGTGACCGCCAGCCGCCATGCGCACTGGCTCAACCCCGAGCCGGCGCATCTGTGGGGCAGTGGCGATTCCGCGGTGCCGCGGTACAGCGACGTGATCGCGATGCACGAATGCCGCTCGGCCAAGCAACTGGCCGGAGTCATCGACGCCCTGCTGCCGGTCTAGCCCGCGTCGCGCTTGCGGCGGCACTTGGGCGCCCGGGGGACCGTCCGGACCCGGGAGCTGGCCCAGTTCCAGGGGCCGTCCCGGTCGCTCAGTGCGTGCGCTGGTAGATCAGCCAGCGCAACTCCATCGGGCTTTCCTCCCGTGTGGTGCGGAACGCGTCCTGCCCGCTGATCCATTCGATGTACCAGCTGGTGGGTGGCCAGCCGCCCTCGGGCAGGTGCGTTTTCTCGTAGTCATGCACGGACTCGTCGGAGAGCAGCTGCAGGGGTAGGCCGGCCGACGCGGCCGACATCTCGGCGCGGGTGTACAGACCCGAGTACACCTGCTGGCAGAATTCCCGGGCGGCACTGTCGGGTTCGTAGCCGTCGTGCGCCAGGAAGCTGTTGAACACCAGGCGCCCGCCGGGGGCCAGGCATCGGGCGGCGAGCTCGAACAGGCTGCGTAGCTCCGCGGTGGACCGGAAATCGGTCAACACCTCAGAAAGCACCATCATCTGGTAGTCGTCGCGCAGGTCATCGGCGTCTTCGAAGACGTCGCGCACGATGACGCGCACGTCCAAGGACTCCGCCGCCGCGTCGGTCGTGAGCATCTCGGCGAACTTCGGGGTCATCTCGACGACGTCGACCGGATGACCGCGACGCGCCAGCGCCAGGGCGTTACGCCCGGTGCCCCCGCCGATCTCGAGCACCCGATGGGAGGCCGGATCGTCGGCCTCGCAGGCGAGGTGCCAGACCCGTGCGTCGGGTTCGGTGCCGAACAGCGGTGGCTTCCGCGTGTCCAGCCAGGCGGCGTACGCGTCCGCGACGCTGTTCCACTGGGCACGGACCGTGTAGTCCAGAGTGGGGCCGATCGGGGCGTTGTAGGAGATGACGATGTGCGAGCGCAGTGAGTGCGAGTAGGCCTCAGCCAGTTGGCCCGCCAGGACTTCTCGGAGGCGGGCGAGTTCGTCGTCGCTGAAGGGCTTGCCCAGGCCGGCGAACACGGCAGAGCACATCGTGACGTATTCCTCGAGCATGCTCGGCACTGCCGGCAGCCGGATCTCGCCGCTGGTCTGGGCACGCGTGTAAAAACGCCTGACCATGGCGTTCTTGGCCGCCTGGGCGCGATCTATTGAGCTCACCGGAAAATCTTCCACAGACATCTTCTACACGATTGGCATTGGCTTCGGGGTAGCAACGGGGGGTTGCGTCCTTCGGTGAGCGTACGCCGAAGCGGAAAGCCGTTTGGCGCATCGGCCGCCTAGGCCGGGGCCGAGCGGTGCGACCAGTGCGCTCAGGTCGACGAGGACCCCAAGTAAGCTGGCCTATCGTGCGAAAACGGCGGCTGGGAGTCATGGGTGGGACGTTCGATCCCATCCATCATGGCCACCTGGTCGCCGCCAGTGAGGTCGCCGACCTGTTCGAGCTCGACGAGGTGGTCTTCGTGCCGACGGGCCAGCCGTGGCTCAAGGACCGTCGGGTCACCGCCGCGGAGGACCGTTACCTGATGACGGTGATCGCCACCGCGTCCAACCCGCGGTTCTCGGTGAGCCGCGCCGACATCGATCGCGGCGGTCCTACCTACACCAAAGACACCTTGCGTGACCTGCAGGAACAGAACCCGGACGCCGAGCTCTATTTCATCACCGGTGCGGACGCGCTGGCCACCATTCTGTCCTGGCAGGATTGGCCGGAGATGTTCGAGATGGCGCGGTTTGTGGGGGTGAGCCGGCCCGGTTACGAGCTCAACGGCGATCATCTCGCTGATGCGCTCGGCTCCCTGCCGCCGCACGCTTTGACGCTGGTCGAGGTGCCGGCGCTGGCGATCTCGTCTACCGATTGCCGCCGGCGCGCGGCAGAATCCCGCCCGATCTGGTACCTGGTACCAGACGGGGTGGTCCAGTACGTGTCCAAGCGCCGCCTCTACCAACCGACCCCCGGAGACCAACAATGACCGCGACACCCGAGGCCGTGCGGATGGCCACCGTGGCGGCCGGCGCCGCCTCCAACAAGCTGGCCGATGACGTCGTCGTGATCGATGTCTCAGCGCAACTGGTCATCACCGACTGCTTCGTCATCGCCTCGGCCTCCAACGAGCGCCAGGTCAACGCGATCGTCGACGAGGTCGAGGACAAGATGCGCCTGGCCGGCTATAAGCCGGCGCGCCGCGAGGGCACTCGGGAGGGGCGCTGGACTCTGCTGGACTACGTCGACATCGTGGTGCACATCCAGCACCAGGACGAGCGGGACTTCTACGCGCTGGACCGGCTGTGGAAGGACTGCCCGCTGGTGCCGGTGGACTTAGCGGACTCGGCCGCTGAGCCGACCCCCGAGGACGCGTCGTGAGGGTCCGCAGGCTGATCCTGCTGCGGCACGGCCAGACCGAGTTCAACGCCGGCAGCCGGATGCAGGGTCAGCTGGACACCGTTCTCAGCGACCTGGGTCGGGCGCAGGCGGAGGCGGCGGCAGAGGTGCTGCGCAAACGACACCCGCTGCTGATCGTGTCCTCGGATCTGTGGCGGGCCTACGACACCGCCACCGTGCTGGCCGAGCACAACGGGCTGCAGGTCCGAGTGGACACCAGGTTGCGGGAAACGCATCTGGGTGACTGGCAGGGGCTGACCCATGAAGAGGTCGACGCCGCCGCACCGGGCGCCCGGCTGGCTTGGCGTGACGACGCCCGATGGGCACCCCACGGCGGGGAGAGCCGCATCGATGTGGCCGAGCGCAGCGTTCCGTTGGTGCGCGAGTTGGTGGCAGGGGAGCCGGACTGGGGCAGAGCAGAGCACGCCGATCAGCCGGTGGTGCTGGTCGCCCACGGCGGGCTGATCGCCGCTCTGACAGCGGCGTTGCTGCGGCTGCCGGTAGAGAACTGGCCGGCACTGGGCGGGATGGCCAACGCCAGCTGGACCCAGCTCAGCGGATACTCCGACGGAACCGATTCAGACCAGGATGACTTCGCCGATGTGCGATGGCGTCTCGACGTCTGGAACGCCTCAGCACAGGTGGCCAGCGATGTCCTCTGAACCGCGGAAGCCCGCGCAAGCCCGTCCCACCCTGCTGGTCTTCGCCGACTCGCTGTCCTATTACGGGCCCACCGGCGGGCTGCCCGCCGATGATCCGCGGATCTGGCCGAACATCGTTGCCAGCCAGTTGGACTGGGATGTCGAACTGATCGGTCGGATCGGCTGGACCAGCCGAGACGTCTGGTGGGCGTCCACCCAGGACCCGCGGGCGTGGGCGGCACTGCCGCGGGCCGGGGCGGTCATCTTCGCCACCAGCGGGATGGACTCACTGCCCTCGGTGTGGCCGACGGCCATGCGTGAATTGATCCGCTATGTGCGGCCGGCCTGGCTGCGGCGTTGGGTCCGCGACGGCTACGGCTGGCTGCAGCCCCGGCTCTCGCCGGTGGCGCGGGCGGCCCTACCTCCGCATCTCACCGTGGAATATCTCGAGATGACCAGGGGTGCAATAGATTTCAACAGGCCAGGCATTCCCATTGTGGCTTCGCTGCCGTCGGTGCACATCGCGGACACCTACGGCCGCGCCCACCAGGGACGGGAACCCACGGTGCGGGCAATCACGGCCTGGTCGCGGGAACATGATGTACCCCTGGTGGACCTGAAGGCCGCGGTGGGCGACGAGGTCATGAGCGGCCGCGCCAATCCGGACGGCATCCATTGGAATTTCGAGGCGCACCGGGCTGTCGCCGACCTGATGCTCAAGGCCCTGGGTGAGGCCGGCGTGCCCGGCCCGTTGGGGTGACCCCCGATGAGCGTCGTCGTCATCACCGACTCGTCGGCCTGCCTGCCTCTCGAGGTGCGTGACCGCTGGGGGATTCGCACGGTACCGCTGCACATCCTGCTCGACGGAGCCGATCTGCGCGACGGCGTCGACGACGTGCCCGCGGACATCTATGCGCGCGAGCGCGTCACCACATCCGGGGCGGGCCCGCAGGAGCTGGCGGAGGTCTACCGCACTGCGCTGGACTACAGCGCGGGCTCCGGGGTGGTGGCGGTGCACATTTCCTCGGCGCTGTCCGGGACGTTCGGCACCGCCGAGCAGGTAGCCGGCCAGATCGGTCCCGCCGTGCGGGTGATCGACTCGAAATCGGCCGCGATGGGCACCGGATTCGCGGTGTTGGCCGCGGCTCGAGCGGCCGCCGGCGGCGCCGACCTGCAAGGCGTCGCGGAAGCGGCGGACGCCGCCGTGCAGCGTGCTCACGCCTACATGGTGGTGCAGCGGCTGGACAACCTGCGGCGCAGCGGCCGGATCGGCAGCGCGGCGGCGTGGCTGGGAACCGCCCTGTCGCTCAAACCGCTGCTGGCGGTCGAGGATGGCAAGCTCGTTCTGGCGCAACGCATCCGCACCGTCAGCAAGGCCGTCGCGTCGATGATCGACCGGGTCTGTGATGTGGTCGGGGATCGCTCAGCGGCACTGGCGGTGCATCACGTCGCCAATCCGCAGGGGGCCCAGGAGGTCGCCGGTGCGCTGGCGGAGCGGTTGCCGGTCTGTGCGCCCGCGGTGATCACCAGCCTGTGTCCGACGTTGGCCCTGCACGTGGGCGTCGGTGCCGTCGCGGTGTGTGTCGATGTCGATCCGGGCGGGGCCTGAGCGCGTCGACCCCGGCCTGCCTACTGCGCGGGCGCCGCGAATCTGTCTGTGTCGGTGGACTCTTCACGCGGGGTGTGTGCCGCGATCCCGCGAACGTTCTTGTTGGGACCCCACGGCCGGACCACCTGCGGCCACCAGAACCACTTGCCCAACAACGTGGCGATCGACGGCATGAAGAACGCCCGGACCACGAAGGTATCCAGCAGCAAACCGATTGCCACGGTGGTGCCATACATGCCGATGGCCTTGAGATCACTGAAGAACATGATGCCCATGGTGGCGGCGAACACCATGCCCGCCGAGGTCACCACGCCGCCGCTGCCCGCCATCGCCCGTATGTAGCCGGTCTTGAGCCCCGCGTGTATCTCCTCCTCGAAGCGGGAGACCAGCAGCAGGTTGTAATCCGAGCCGACGGCCAGCAACACGATCACCGCCAGCACCAGTGTCACCCAATAGATGTGCTGGCCGAAAATGTGCTGCCAGATCAACACCGAGATGCCGAAGGACGCGGCGATAGAACTGGATGCGGTGCCGAGAATGACCGCTGCGGCCACCAGGCTTCGGGTGATCATCATCATGATCAAGAAGATCAGCGTGAGCGACGCCACGACCGCGATCATCAGGTCGTACTTGGCGCCGTTCTGCATGTCTTCATAGAGAGCGGCCATCCCGCCGATGTAGACCTTGGCGTCCGCCAACGACGACTGCTTCAGGGCTTCTTGGGCAGCGATCCGCTCCGGCTCGACCCGTTTGATGCCCTCCGCGGTCGCCGGATAGGTCTGGTGCGTGACGAAAAACCGTGCCGACTTGCCGTCCGGTGACATGAACAGCCGGAGACCGGTCTGGAAGTCCTTGTTGTCGAACGCCTCTGCGGGCAGGTAGAAGAAGTCGTCGTTCTTGGAGTCGTCGAAGCTCTGACCCATCATGATCTGGGTGTTGCTCAGGTCCTCCATCTGATCGATGAACGCCGAGAACGTCGAGTGCACCGTCAGCACCAGTCCGCGCATGATCCGCATGGTGTCGACCACGGCCGGCAGCAGTTCGACCGCCTGCGGCAGCAGGCGTGCCGTCTTGGTGATGTCGTCGGACAGGTAGTGCAACTGCTCGGCGAGTTGGTCGATGCCGTCGGTGGCGTCGAAGGTGTTGCGCAGCGCGTTGCACATCGGGATGTCGAAACAGTGCGGCTCCCAGTAGAAGTAGGAGCGCAGCGGGCGAAACTGATCGTCGAACTCCGCGATGTGGTCGCGGATCCGGTCGGAGACGTCCACCGTGTTTCGGGTGACCTCGGCCGTGTCGTCGAACGTGCGGTCGACCTCCTGGAGGTACCCGTACATCTGGATCAGCAACTCGATGTCCTTGTCGAGTTGCTGGGAGATGGTGTCGATGTCCTTGATCCGGTCCTTGAGCGTCTTCATGTTCTGGATCATCAGCTGGTTGGAGACGCTGAGTTGGAACGGTATCGAGCTGTGCTGCAGCGGAATCCCCAGCGGTCGGGTGATGTCCTGGATCATCCCGATCCCGACCACCCGCATGATGTTCTTGGCGACCCGGTCCAGCACCAGCATGTCGGCCGGATTGCGCATGTCGTGGTCGGATTCGACCATGGTGATGTCCGGCGCCATCCGGGCCGCCGAGAAGTGTTTCTCCGCAGCGGCATAGGCCACGTTTACCGGGGTGCCCTGGGGCAGATACTTGCGGTCGTCGTAACCGGGTTTGAACCCCGGCAGGGCGACCAGACCGATCAGGATGATGGCCAGGCTGGCCACCGCGATCGGCCCCGGCCAGCGCACCACCGACACGCCGGCCCGGCGCCAGAACCCGCCCGGCCTGGCTCTTTTGGGGTCAAGCAGGCCAAAGCTGGTGACCACCACCAGCATGGCAGGCCCCAGGGTGAGGGCGGCCGCGACCACCACGAGCATGCCTACCGAGACCGGAATGCCCATGGTGTGGAAGTAGGGCAGCCGGGTGAAATACAGCATCGCCGACGCCCCGGCGATGGTCAGACCCGAACCCAACACCACCGGCGTGACACTGCGCACGGTGGTGTAGTACGCATCGATCCGGTCCTCGCCGGCCAGCCGGGCTTCCCGGTACCGGCCGATGAGAAAGATGCCGTAGTCCGTGCCTGCGGCGATCGCGAGCATCACCATGATGTTGACCGCGAACGTGGTCAGGCCCATGACGTCGTTGTAGCCGAGGACCGCGACGACGCCGCGAGCACAGATCAGCTCGAGCAGGGTCAGAAACAGCTGGGTCAGCATCGCCGACACCGATCGGAAGACGATCAGCAGCATGATCGCGATCGCGCCGATGGTGAACAGGGTGATCTTGACCAGACTGGAGTCGCCGATCTGCCGCAGATCAGCAGTCAGCGCGGCCGGCCCGGCGACGTAGGCCTGAACCCCGGGCGGAGCTGGGGTGTCGTCGATGGCCTGCCGGACCGCGACGACCGAATCATTGGCCTCGGTCATGCCCTGGTTGCCGACCAGGTTGAGCATGATGTAGGCGGCCTTGGCGTCGGAGCTCTGCACGCCTGCCGCGGTCAGTCGGTCCCGCCAGAAGTCCTGGGCGTGTTCGACATGGGCTGTGTCGGCAACCAGCTTCGCGACGATCTCGTCGTAGTAATGGTGAGCGGCATCGCCGAGTTCTTCCTCGCCCACCACCACCATCATCACGGTGCTGTTGGATTTGTATTCCTGAAAGTTCTCACCGACCAGCTTGCTGGCGATCATCGACGGCGCATCGACGGGCGCGAGCGGCGCGGAGTGTTCCTCGGAGATGACTTCCAGCTGGGGCACAAGGACATTCACCAGCACCGTGAGGACGATCCAGATGATGATGATCGGCACCGCGAATATTCGCAGCATGTGCGCGAAGAACGGCCGCTTGACGTGCGGATCCTGCCGGCTGTCCAGCTGATCTTTGATCTTTTTGATCATCCGGACTTCACCAGGCAGAAGGTCTGGGCATTGAGGCCGGTGGCACGACGTTCGTCAAGCAGCCGTTCGTCGATCTTGATACGGCAGCCGATCTCACCGGTGTTGCCCTGCACGATCATGTTGGCCATCACGGCTGGCAGTACGGTGACCACCGTGTAGGTCCACGGCAGGGGCACGCCGGTGAGTTGATGGACGTTGGCCTCGGCGTCCCAGTAGTTGATGTCGGCGGTGGTACCCGGCGGCCCGAAGGCCTCGTAGGCCACGTATTTCGGGTTGAACTGGACGATTTCGATGCCGGCACCGGCGTGGGGATTGAGGTCTTCTGAGGCGAACACCTTGTGCAGTCGGCTGACGATCACACTCGAGATCGCGATGACCACGATGAAGACCAGTGGAATCCAATACCGTTTAAGCATGCCGGCGGCCGAGATTTTCGCCATCTCACCGCCTTCCGCCTGTCGATAATGCGGTTGAACGTCGGCGCTGGACGGTCTGTTCCCCCGGCTTCGGCGGAAGCATCGATGGTTCCGCGAATCGCGCCCTTCGGCAGCATAACCTTCGCTTGGCTAAGGAACGCAAGATCCGCTGACTCGGCCCGGGCTGGCGCGCGGGCACCGACGTCCGCCTCGAGTTCAGCGCCAACGCTCAGACTTCAGTAGCATGGCCGCTGATGCACGCTCTGGGGAAAGTCGTCCGATTCGGTGCCGTGGTCATCGTGGCAGTGCTGATGCTGTCCGGGTGCAGCGGCAGGGGCGCGTCCGGCGCGTCCTCGCAGGAAGCATCGGCCCCTGAGGCGTCGTGGACTCGCCCCGACGCGCCGCCCGATCCGCAGACCCTGCTTCGCGCCGGTGACCTCGCGATCGCGCAAGTACCCAACAGCGTGTTGATCTTCATCGAGAGTCAGACCAGCGACGCCGGTACCTGGAAGGCCGGGGTGGTCACTCCAGACGGCACCGAACACCAGGTCAAGGTCGACTCTGATGGGGTGTCCGTGCTGGTCGGCCCCGACGCGACTGACGACAGCAACGCCGACAAGGCCAAGCGGCGCGCCAATGTGGCCGGCACCCATCTGGACTACCGCAGCGCCGTGGAGCGCGTACTGGGGGCAGTGCCCAACAGTTCGATCACCGAGCTGAGCCTGCTCGACATGAACGGCACGGTCATCTGGGAAGCCGACGTGTGGGACGACAACCTGGCCGAGCGAGACGTCAACGTCGACGCAGCGACGGGGGCGGTCACCGCCAACCGGCAGGTATAGATTCGGCGCTCCGGCCGCTTAGAGCACGCCGGTGCGGCCCGTGATCGGGGGCAGATCGGCCAGCGTGACGATGCCCGGTTCCGCCGCGACCACCGCCGGCACCGCGTTGGTCACCGGCATCGCCGTGTAGATCGAGCCCAAACCGTTGAAATTCGGCTCGTTCCACTCCTTCGGCGGCAGGCAGTTGATGACGGTGCGCATATTGGGCAGCCCAAACACCTGGATGACGTGGCCGTGCGCCACCGGCTTGGGCGGGATGACCCGGTCGCCCATGATCCAGTTGAAGCCGACGCTGACCACGTTGTGATCGCCGACCCAGCCGCGGTGATAACCGAACACGCTGCCGACGGTGCCCGCCGGGATCTTCATAAAGCCCAGATCGCTGTCGCCGGTCGCGGCAGTGAACTGCACATCGAAGGTGATGCGGTCCAACCGCGCGCCGATCGCATGGGCCATCATCGCCGCCGACTCGGCGAAGACTTCGCTTTCGCGACGGACGCTTTCGGCCAACCCGGGGGTGGCGGGATCCTGCGCGAAGCCCATCGCCGCCATGGTGGCCGCCGACTCGTAGGTCGAGCAGTCCACCGATTCGGTGATCCGGATTTCATCGACCCGCTCGCACGCCCCGGACAGCACCATTCCGACCATGTTGGTCAGCCCCGGGTGCGCGCCGCTGCCGAACATCGTCGAGTTGCCGGCCCGGCAGGCGTCCTCGATGCGTCTGCGGTCTTGCGCGCTCTGTTTGCCCCCGGTGATCCAGGCCGCCGTCGAGCACACGTTCACCCCGGCTTCCAGCAGCCGGACCAGTTCGTCGATGCTCGGCCACAGCGGGTTGTAACAGCACGCATCGGGCTTCAGTGCGATCAGGGCGTCGATGTCGTTGGTGGCGGTGATGCCGGTGGGTTCCGGCCAGCCGGCCAGCTCGGCGGCATCCACCCCGATCTTGTCCTTGCCGTGGGCGTAGACGCCGACCAGCTCCATGTCGGGCCTACCGATGATGGCGTGCAACGAGCGTTGCCCGATGTTTCCGGTGGTCCATTGAATGACGCGAAGCGGGCGGGTGGCAGCGGGCATCATGCTCCTCGGTGACGGGTGTATCCCACATTATTGGGGTGCGGTCCCCGAGCGTTTGTGGCAGCCTCGATCGACGTGACCGGCAAGGTATCGCCACCATTGACCCTGCGGACCGCCACCGATGACGATTGGGCTGCGATGGCAGTGCTGGGCGCTGTCGGCTTCGGTGAGGACTGGGACGCCGAGTCGATGGCCGCCTGGCGGACCCTGACCTCGCCCGACAGTTCCCTGGTAGTTTGCGACGGCGATGCGGTGGTCGGCATGTCGGGCTATTTGGATCTGGAGCTGACCGTGCCCGGCGGGGCGGTGCTGCCGGCGGCGGGGGTCAGCTACGTCGTGGTGGCTCCGACTCACCGCCGCCGCGGCGTGCTGCGAATGATGTATACCGAATTGCACAGGCGCATAGCCGATTCGGGTTATCCGATTGCGGCGTTGACGGCCAGCGAAGGCGGCATCTACGGGCGGTTCGGCTACGGTCCGGCGACGGTGGACCACGAGCTGACCATCGACCGGCGCTTCGCCCAGCTGCATCCCGACGCGCCCGACCCCGGCGGGGTACGGCTGGTCAAAGCGGCCGACAGCCGCGACGAGTTCGCGGTGATCTACCAGCGCTGGCGCCAGCGAGTCCCGGGCGGTTTGGCGCGCCCACTGGTGCTCTGGGATGACCTGCTCGCCGACCGGGAGAACACCCGCGAGGGCGGCACCGAATGGCTCGCGATGCTGCATCCCGACGGCTATGTGCTCTACCGCGTGCACGCCGGTGAGCCAAAGACGGTGCGAGTCGAGGAGTTCCGGGCGGTGACCCCGGAGGCACACGCCGCACTGTGGCGGGCGCTGCTCGGGTTGGACCTGATGGGGAAGATCGTCGTCGAGACCTACCCCGACGACTCCATGCCTTACCTGCTGACCGATACCCGGCTGGCCACCACCACTGGGCGTTCGGACGGTCTGTGGCTGCGGATGATGGACATCCCCGCTGTGCTCATGGCCCGCCGCTACACCGTGGACCTGCCCGAGCTGACCTTCGTCGTGGCGGTGCGTGACGGTTTCCGCAGCGATGGTGGGCGATTCGCGCTCACAATACGCAAGGGGGTCGCCGAGTGCGCCCCGACCGAGGCGGACACCGAGGTGGAGCTGGACCTGGATGTGCTGGGCAGCCTGTATTTCGGCGCGCACCGGGCATCGTCGCTTGCCAGAGCCGGCAGGCTACGGTGTCGCGACGATGCCCTGGTGCGTCGTCTGGATGCGGCGTTCGCCCACGACGTCGCCGCCCAAATCGGTTTCGGCTTTTAGGCTGCTACAGCTTCGCCAGGTCGTAGCTGCTCAGGTTGTCGATGAGCACGTGCAGCTGATCCTGCGACGAGCCCAGGGTGTGGTCGATCGCGGTGAGCCGGGCCGCGTAGTGCCCGACCGGGTATTCCCAGGTCACCCCGATCCCGCCGTGCAACTGGATGGCCTCCTGAGCGATGTGGCGCCCGGACCGGCCGACCTGCAGCTTGGCGCGCGCCGCGATCACCGGGTCGTAGTTGCCGTCGGCGAGCGACATCGCCGCGTACATGCTCATGCTGCGGGCCAACTCCAGCGACACGTACATGTCGGCGGCACGCTGGGTCAGGGTCTGGAAGGTGTTGAGGGTGACCCCGAACTGCTTGCGTGTCTTGAGGTAGTCGGTGGTCAGCCGCAAGGCCTCTTCCATCGCGCCGACCGCCTCGGCGCACAGTGCCGAGGAGATGCGGATGACGGCGCGCTCGATGGCGGCCGAGGCGTCGGTCGCCTCACCCAGCGCAGTGGCCGGGGCATCGGCGAAGTCGAGCTGGGCGCCGCGCTGGCCGTCGAAGGTCCGGTAGGGCTGACGGGCCACGCCGTCGGCGCTTGCCTCGACCAGGAACAGTCCGGTCCCGCCATCGGGCAATGCAGCGCTGACGACGAATGTGTCGGCGCGATCCCCGGTCAGCACCGGGTTTTTACGTCCGCTCAGCTGCCACGAATCACCTTGCGGCACCGCTGTGGTGGTCACCTTGCCTGCGGTTCCCCGCATACCCGGTTCGGTGTGGGCGAACGCCAGAATCCGCTCGCCTTCGGCGACGGTGTCGAGCAGCGCGCGCTGCTCGGCGGTGCCGCGCTCGGCGATCAGCGCGCCCGGCCCGAGTGCCCCGTGTACGACCTGTCTCTTATACACATCTG
>NZ_JRMM01000031.1:0-34712 GCF_000972905.1 Mycobacterium sp. UM_Kg27 | reverse complement strand
GGCTCGCTGTTCATCGACCCCGGATCACCCTGGCAGAACGCCTGGATCGAATCGTTCAACGGCCGCCTGCGCGACGAACTGCTCAACTCGTGGCGCTTCGACTCCCTGCGCGAAGCCCAAGTGATCATCGAAGACTGGAGGATCGACTACAACGCCAACAGACCGCATTCGGCCCACCGCGGACTCAGCCCAGCCGAGTTCGCCCTACAGTGGACCACGACCCACCAACCCCAAGCCGCATAGCGACTGGACCACCAAACGGGTCCCCCTCACTGATGCGTACGCGGTGCTGGCCGGGGCGGGGGTTTCCAAGGGAGCCGGCCTGCCATCGGCGTGGGAGATCGAGGTCGACCTGGTCACGAAGATCGCTCGCCAGGTTCAGGACCCCACGGTGATCAACGACGACAACGCCGAGCAGTGGTACCGCGACAGGTTCGGCAAGCCGCTGACTCAGCGATCTGTTGGAGCACCTCGCGCAATCATCCGCGCCGGAGCGGTTCGAGCCGACACCCGTGAGGTCCACTGACTCCGCGAGGGCACCCTGGTCAGCATCGGCTACGAGGGCAGGATCGTCGGCGACCTGGTTGCGCAGCTGCGCACACGTCCCACCGCTGTAGGTTCTGTACGTTCTCAGATTCAACCTTCAACGTGACGTGAGGTATCAGGGGTCAGGCTATGAACGGGCCAGAATGGGCGGAAATTCAGCAACCGGGCGCGATTGGCAGCTACGTCCTGCCGCTGATGGTCGGTGTTCTGAAACGTGCGGATGGCGCGTTCCAGCTACACGCCAAGACTGTTGAGGGCACCGGCTTCCTCGTAGCCGGCGGCGGCGGGCTGGGGATCACCGCGCACCATGTTGTGAAGGCGGTATTGGGCGCGGCCCCGATTCCGGACCCCTTCACTCGGGTCGATCAGGTTGGCGACGAGATTTCCGTGCCTGGAACCGGATTCATCAATAACGAGGGCGACTTTTCCCACATGCCGATCGGTGCGGTCGATCTGCACCCGACCGAAGACGTTGCGTTGTTCCGGCTACCGGAGGGGAATTACTTCTCGCCGTACACGATCAGCGCGGAGAAGCGTGAGGCGTCGGCCATTTACTCGGTCTGGGGCTATCCAGATGAGGTGCGTCACGACTATTTCAACGAGCGTGAGCGACTGCTCAACATTCCGCTTGTCTACTCAGGCGGTCACTTCCGGCGGCGATTCAATGCTGAGATTCCCGAACCCGGCCCGCGGGGCAGGTACTTCTACGAATTGAGCAGTCCGGCAGGGTCGTGCTGCTCCGGTGCCCCTGTGTCGATCCGTCACGATCCGTGGACTGCGGTCGGCGTGTACACCGGCGAACGGCGCAACGATAGCGGGTTTGCAGTCGGATTCGCTACCCGCGCTGAAGCTTTGGTTGAGCGGTGGCCGCAACTTGGTGACCCATCCGCCGACCTGACGGAGCTATGCCCGCTACCACCGCACCCGCCAACTCAACCCGAAAATTAGTGACTCGAAAATCCACACCTCAGACGCTGGACCCCTACGCGCTGGCACGTTCGTGCCTCCGCTTCTGGACATATTTGGTCATTATCGGCTAGCCGTCGACCGGGCGAGTGCTCACGTTATGGACACATCTGCCGAGGCGCGCACTGCTTGGTAGGCCAACGCTTCCACCGCTTTGACCAGTGCGGGGTAGTCATCGATCTGCGCGCGTGGATCGTCATCGAGGTGAAAGCGCTCGCGCCAGCGGCGCATTGTGGCACGCACGTCCTCAGCGTCGGAGGAGTTGTCGAGCTGATCGGAAATCTCCTCTATTAGGGCCAGCACATCTTCGCGGCGGGCCGTCCCGCGTTGCGTGCGCAAGAACTGTCGTTTGGCACGATTAATGCGGCTTGAAATCTTGTCCACAGCTTCGGCGCGCACCGCTTGTCGTTGCCGGCGCGCCAACGCCGACAAAAGAAGGGTGAAGTTCTGTTGGGCGCGGGCCAAGTCAGGATCTGGGTCTGCGGCCTGGGCACGGCTGCGCTGGTCCAGCGTGGCTGTGACGGCGCGAGCGAATGCAACCTTGTCGAGGTGGAACCGCTGCTTGCCCGAGCGACTTCGAACCAGCCGTTCCAAGTGCGCTACTAGACCGCCATCGCCAGCGAGATCCTGCACGCTTAGCCCGAGAGTGTCGACCGCGATGTCGGGCACAAACTCCTCGCAGTAGATTTTCACCGCCGCGACGGCGATCGAAAACGGGATGAGATCCTCGATGACGATCACCCCGCCGGGGTTGTCGGTCTCGATGGACGCCAATTCGGTATCGGATACTTGCAATACGAGACGGTCATCGATGAGAGGCGCTGCGTAGGCGCCTCCGGCCTGCAACTCCTCCCGCGCCTCGTCGCCCGGTTTGTCGCCGTCAAGCAAGACGATGATCGGTGGCTTCTCGACGTCTCGTCCGCGCGCGAGGTAAACCATGTAGGGGACGTGGCGGGTCCCCCCGGTCGGGACGAGGGTGATCGTGTTGAGGTCGAGTCGATCGCGGTCGGCTACGCCGCGAGTGGCGAGCCAGCGCGCCACCCCTGCCAGTAGCACCTGATCAGATGGTCCTTCTAGCATCAGGTTGCAGTTGCCAATGAAGGCGGTTTCGGCGACGAATCCGCCGAAAGCTGAGCGTAACGGTTCGTAGTGGTTAGCGGCCACGCTGGCCACCACGCGGGTGCCTTCGTCGTATTCGCCCTTCTCGACTACTCGGATACGGCCCGCGTCGTTCTTGTCGATGAGAAACGGTGAATGGGTGACGTAGACGACTTGGACAGGTTGGCGTGCTGGTTCACGCGGATGGGCGAAGTCCTCGAAGATACGCAGGAGGTCTTGCTGCCCCGACGAGGACAGGAATTTGTCGGGCTCGTCCATGAGCAGGAGCTCAGGGCCACCGTCCTTCGGTGGCTGGTGGGCGAGGTACTGCACGAAGTAGCTCAGGAAATACTTCAACCCGTCGCTGCGCTCATCGAAACCATAGGAGCGTCCGGTGCGATCACGGATCATGAAGATCAGGTGGTACTCGTGCAAGGCGACGAACAGCTCGAAGCGGCTGTCCTGGGACCACCAGTGTGGGAAGTTCAGCGCTTTGGCTAACTCGGCATTGATGGTGTCGACGATGCTGTTGGCATAGCCGTTCTTTGTACGCACTGCATTTTGCAACTCGGCGAACAGCGATTGATCAAGGTCGGCCACTTTGAGGAGCAAGTCGGCGGCCAGCGCGAATTTCCGGAGCTCCTCGTCGTCGACGCGGCGGGTGTCGGCAAAGGCATCTGCGATCTCCCCTGAACGTTCGGTGACCGTGGTCTGGGAGTCGAACCAGTTGTGGTTGTCCAAGAAGCGATCCCACACCCGGCGCAAGAAGTTGCGGCCCAGCGCAGTGGAGGCCTCTCCTGTGACGAGGTACTCCAGCGGCACACTGTCGGGCAAGGGGACGTCGGTGTCGATGGAGAACGGCGTAGGAACACCGATACTGCGCAACGATTCTGGTGCCTTGATGTGCGCAGGGGCGGTCCAGATGCCATCCTGGCGCACATACAAGCGGAGTTTCGGAAGCGTATTCATCCGGAAGATGGCGACGCGTTGGGCCGGCCCGAGATTCTCCAGCCCGGTGATCTGCTCGATGGTTGCGAGGTCACTGGCGGTGATGTCGGTGAACTCAGCGCCGAATTCCGGAACCAGCAGGGCTTTGTCGACGCCGAAGAATGTGGAGTATCGACAGAAGTCGCTGCGATCGAATCCCTCCCCGGTCAGTGCCGCGGAAATCGCGCACAGCATCTGGCTCTTGCCGGATTCGTTGCCGCCGACAACGGTGGTGATGTCGGGTCGCAGTCGTAGCCGCACGAACGGATAGTCAGCACCTGAAGGAGTTGCGTCCCACGGGTCAGGCTCGTACGTCTCCGACGAAGCGCGGATGTAGTCGTAGTTCAGCGATCGGAAGAATCGGGCGTAGGTTGCACATAGCCGCATACGGGTCCCTGTCGTCGAGGTGAAGGCACGTCGTGTCTGATTGTTTCAGTCGACGCCGACACACAGGTACCGATCTTGTTCGGTTGCGCCGCCGCTTACATCAGGTTGAACATGCTGACCGGTGGTCCGCCCTCGTTGCGGATCTGGGAGATCCGCGCGTCAGTTAGTCCGGACAGACGTGCGACCTTCTTGGGCGGCATGCCGATGTCGAGCGCCTCACGGATGTACCGCTTCTGGTGTTCCCGGGCCACGCCAACCGACCGCACGCGGCGGTGAATAGTTGCGCGGTTGCGCCGGATCATCGTGGTGAGGACGGCGATGTGTTCGGCATCGCTGTTGATCTCAGTTTCGTCGATAAACATGAGCCCCACTTTACAGGATAGGACTACAAGGTAGGGAAGATTATTCGCAGCTAGAATCCTAGTAATCGTTAAACCGGTTTAACTCCGTCGGAAGGCCGCAGCCGAGTGTCGGGGCCTGGCCGCGGAGCAGCGCCGAGCCTCGAGCTGGAGGCCAGCCCAACGTCAGACCGCGCGATGCGTCGGAGGACGTTGCTAGGTTCCCGTTCCCACAAGACGAGTTGCTGATCCGGGATCGCACGACCATTTCTCGTGCTGTTTAGAGCTTGGGCGAGTGCGCGGGCGTCGCCGAACGCTTTCGAGGTGCCCGAGCCTGTGTGCGGATGGACGGATCGGCACTGGAACTCTTGGCCCTGTATCCCGAGCTGTGCTTTTGCGCGCGGGCCGCCGACGCGACCGATACGATCAGGCGAGCGGACACAGACCACACTCGGGCGTGGTGCCATCGTCGAGAAGTAGGCGTCTGGAAGTATCTGGAAGTATGGGGAACAGCGGAAGGAGAGTGGCATGGCCAGGTCCGATTTGCTGCTTGCGCTGGTTCAGTCCGGGGCTGGCGGCGACGATCTCGCGTTCCGACGTGCGGCCGAAGCCCTGATCGCGGAAGAGAATGCCAAGAAGCACAACGTACTGGCCTCGCAGCTCACCGAAGCCCTGACCCGCCGCCGTAGCGCCGCGTCGACCGTCTCGTCGTTGTCGCGTCATCGCGAGTCGGCGGGCCTCTTCCACGAGATCGAACCGTTGAGACGGATGGCCGACCTCGTCCTGCCGGTCGCCGTGCGGCAGCAGGTGACCGACCTGATCGAGGAGCATCAGCGGCGGGACCTACTCCGGAGCCACGGTATCGAGCCCAGGCACCGCATACTGCTGGCCGGCCCGCCCGGCAGCGGCAAGACGTCGTTCGCCGAGGCGTTAGCGACCGAGATCGCGGTGCCTTTGATGTCGGTGCGGTACGAGGCCCTGATCGGGTCCTTCCTTGGCGAAACCGCCGGCAGGCTCGAAGCCTTGTTCGCGGCGGTCCGCGTGCAGCCGTGCGTGCTCTTCTTCGACGAGTTCGACGCGGTCGCCAAGGAACGCGGTGACACACACGAGACCGGCGAGATTAAGCGAGTGGTCAGTTCTCTTCTGCTGCAGATCGACAGGCTTCCCACGCACGTGGTCGTAGTCGCGGCGACCAATCACGCGGAGCTGCTCGACCGAGCGGTATGGCGCCGGATGCAGCTTCGCCTTTCGCTGCCACACGCGTCGCGGGACGGGAAGGTGGAGTGGCTGAAAGCATGGTCGAGCAGAACCGGCGTCTCCTTCGGGCTGTCCGAGCGAACGGTGGCCGACCGCCTGCGCGACGCGAGTTACGCCGAGCTTGAGGACTTTGCGCTGGACGTGCACAGGCGCCAGATCCTCGACGGGTTCGACGCGAGCCCCTCCGACGTCACGAGCCGGCTACTGAGAAGTTGGGCGCAGCGCGCGAAGCCAGAGTCCGTTGACTGAGCCGGTCGGCCCCGGCCGCCCGCTCCTATGGGGCCGGTTGCGGCCTCCGACAACCGTCGTCCCCACCGCCCGCAACAACCCCAAAGTCGACGTTCCCGGGGGCAGGCGACAGGGAGAGCGGCTGGACTCCAAGTTCGAGGCGCTCGAGCGCGCCTTCGGCGATCAGATCAACTTCGTCGCCTCCCTCGGCGCGAGCGACCCCGAACTGGTGGTCGTGTTCGAGGGGTTGGATGAGCGGGTCGATCTGACCAACGTCGCCGAGAACCTCGGGTTCGAGATCCTCAGTGAGGTCGAGACCGAATCCGAACCGGACCCCGACTTCCCGCGCAGGTCGAAGGACCAATCTCTGCCCGTGCCCGGATGCATACACGCCGTGTGTCTCAACCGGTCCGCCATGGACGAACTGCTGCGCTATTGGGCGGAGTGGAAACGCAGTCAACGACTGCCTCGCGGCTACACACCGCTGCGAGAACTGTTCGCGCACCTGAAGGACGTCCGACCATGGGGCCCACTGGACCGGATGCGGGCCACAGACTGGTCGGACTATCTGGCGGGGCTATTGCCCGACGCACAGCACGAGATCGAGATCGAACTCTGGTACCGGTTCTCTCCGGCGCTGCGCGACCGGGCTCAGCGCGACGTCGCCGCAATGATCGCCGCGGACGGGGGCTCGGTACTGTCAACCGTGCGCGTCGACGAGGTCGGATTCCACGGCATGAAGGCGCTGGTGCCCACCGGAACTTTGACCGCCCTGGCCCGCGGTGAACACGATGCGGTCGGTGTCGTCAAGTCCACCCACGTGATGTACATCCGGGCGTCGTCGCAGTCGTTCCTGTTCTCCGAGCCCTCCTCAGACGCCGCCGAACAGGATCACCCGCTACCCACCGGTCCTCCGGTGCTGTGCGTTCTCGACGGCGTCCCCGTGACCAATCACCAGCTGCTGGCTGAACGTCTCGTCGTGCACGATCCGGACGATCTGGCCGGTGCATCGAGCGCCGGCCAGCGCAAGCACGGGACGGCGATGGCGTCGGTGGCAGTGTGGGGGGACCTGTCAGCGCCGACAGAGCCGGCCGCCAGGCCGGTGTTCGTACGCCCCATCCTCGAGCCGCACCCGGCCACGCGTGACGGCACCGAGGAGCTGCGCCGCGACGAACTCGCTCCCGACCTCATGCGCCGTGTATTCAGGGAGCTGTTCGACGGCGACAGGACGGCTGGACCCGTCGGGGATTCGATCGTCGTGGTCAGTCTCTCGGTCGGGGATCCGGGAGCGCCGTTCGACGGCGTCATGTCGGCGTGGGCGCGGACTCTCGACTGGCTGAGTTCGTTGTACGGAGTCGTCGTGGTGGTCTCGGCGGGCAATCATGTCCGCCTGCCGGTGGCGTGCGGGGCCGCGTCGGTCGCAGACCTGACGGGACGGGACCGCGCAGAGGCCGTGAACCGGGCGGTGGCAGAGGCGTTCCCGCGTCGGAGCCTGCTGGCACCCGCGGACGCGATCAACGCGGTGACAGTGGGCGCGCTCAGCCGGGACGCCGCCGGCGACGTCCCGCCGGGCCCGTATCGATTCGATCCCGCGGCCGACTCACGAATTGTCAACCCGGTGAGCGCGCTGGGTTCCGGGCATCGCAGATCGATCAAGCCCGATCTGGTGGCCCCAGGCGGCCGCACCTACTACGCGGCGCCACTCGAAGGAGACGACGTCCTCGTCCCAGCGCCAACCGCTGGGCTCGGACCCGGCATCAAAGTCGCTGCTGCGGACGGGCATTCGCTCGTCTTTACCTCCGGCACCAGTCCAGCGGCGGCGATGGTTGCCAGGGAAGCCGCCGAGCTGGTGGATGTGCTGTTGCGGATCGCGGAGGAGCCGCTTCCGCGCGCCGCGATCGCAGCGGCGACCAAGTCGCTTTTGACCCACGGTGCGAGGGTGCCGAAGGATCTGCTGGTCGATGACCGCATCGGTGCGCACGCCCACGGTTACGGTGAGCTTTCACGCAGCCTGTCGAGGGGGTGTGCGGCCAACGAGGCGACGATCGTCTGCGCCGGAACAATCGGGGCCAACGAGCAGCGAGTGGTGGCGGTGCCATTGCCGTCCGGTCTTCAGCAGACCGGTGTCAAACGGTTGACTGCGACGTTGGCGTGGCTGTCGCCGGTTAACTGGCGGCACCGTCAATACCGAAGGGCGGCTCTGTCTTTCGCGAAGCCGACGGGCCTCACAGAACTCGGCAAGGCGCTCGACGTTCAGGCGGAAGCTACCAAGCGGGGCACCGTGCAGCACGCGGTGTGGGAGGTCAACCGGGCCGTGCCATACGGTCGAGGCGACGAGTTCGAGCTGACGGTGCAGTGCCGCGAACAGGCCGGCGGGTTGAACGGCGAGTTGGTCGACTTCGCGGTCGCGATCTCCCTATGGGTCGCCCCTGAACTGGAAGTCGATGTTTACCAGGAGGTTCGGGAACAGCTCGAGGCACGGGTGGGCGTGGGTGTTCGCACCTAAGGACGAATTTCATAATCGGCGGTCGGTCACGCTTACGTTGATCACGTGGAGCTCGCGAGAATCCTCAGGACTTCGAGCGATCGTTCTGTTCCGCGGGCCGCGCGACTTCCCGGCACATCGGATAGCTAAATCGCACAGTCGGTCCCCTTGTCATCGCTTGTTCGTATCGACGGTTGTCCACGTCAAGTGAATCTGGACCCGGTGTCGTCGACAACTGATCAGATATCAGGTGCCGTTGATACCAATTTGGCTGAATCCAGCGGGATGCCTGCAGGACTCACGTGCCGTGCTTCTTCTTGACTTGGTAAAAGCGGGACTTGGCGGGCACCGGCGCCTCGGCGCCTCGGCGATGAGGGCGTACCCACGTGGTGCCCCCGTCGCGTAGCCGGCGCTGATGCCCCCGCACCGCATGGCCTATTGGCGCGTGGCGTGGGGTGTCGAGATGAGCTCCGCTACCAGATGGGCCTTCGCCCCACATCAAAACAACGGCATCGTCGAGTTCATGGGAACGGGCTGGAAGGACTGGAGCCGTTGTGTTGACTCGCGTCGGAGCAGCGTTTCGACTGCTGAGTTTGTGGATGAGCGATAGGTGTGTATAGACGGCGTCAAAAACGCCAGTGACGGAGTCGATCTGATACTTCGCAACGCGGTTGCGGGGATCAGACGTGGCTGGTTGACGCCGAGCTAAGGAGCCGTCCGCTGCCAGATCGACGATCTCCGCACCGGGCCACCACAGTGGCTTCTTGGTGCCTTCTCGACCACTGGTGACGAATTGAATGGTGTACCGATCCGCGCCGGTCTCGGTTATCAATGCACCGCACAACATCTCAAGGTGCGGGTACTCAAGCCACAACTGTTCGAATGGAGGGCGCAGGCACGTCGTGGTCCAAGCCGTTGACGGGGCAACTCTGGGCAAGACACAGAATTTGGCTTCGCAGGCAAGAATCTCGTCAACGATTTCCCCCGGCGCCGGCGTTCCACTGTTGGTTCTGTTCCAAACACGTAAGCCGCGTTCCGCGATGAGGCTGAGTAACTCAGGTGTGGTGGCGCGCTGCGCTTGCGCGACAGCGGCGGTCAGGTCCACTGGAACCGGCGGGGCCGTAGCTGTCGCGGGCTCAACGTCGGCGGGGCCAGGGGTGGGACTCGAGGTTGGCAGCGGCGCGGCGGCCGTATCGCCAGGTCCGTTGCCTACTCCCATGGCCTGGGCCGCCGGCTGACCAGGTGGCGGGGCAACCAACGCTGGCGCGGGCGGAGAGGAAGACCGCTTTTCCTGCTGTCGCTCGAGAGTCTTGCGAGTGACTACCTTCGGCACGATTCCGGCGGCCTGAGCGGCGGCAACCATACGCATGTTGTCGGCAGCGCGTGTCCGGGCCGCGGCCTTCCGCGCCTGCTTCGTCCTCTTACGTTCCTGATGGCTGGATAGGCCGGACGCGGGCGGCGCGGCGGCAGGTCGGTCACGCGGGTCTTGCGGGTTCACGTCGCCCATGCAGCGGAATCCTATTGCAGGAGCGACGCCCGTTGGCTCCGTCGACCTCGGCCTTCTGGCCCTTCTCCACATCAGAATCGTCGTTGTGTCGCCAGTGCCTGAACCGACCGTGCGCGCGCTGCCCAAACCACCGGGGATCTTCCGTCAGCCGGTCGGTTGGAGGGTCGAGTATGAACGTCGGTATGAACCCCCGCCAACCGTTCCTACGCTCGGGCGGGGAGCTGGATTCCTTGGTCGATTCTCTGGCTGCGATTGCCGCGATCTGGCCGGCGATTCGTTCTTGCTGGGCGGAAACATGTTGGCAGTCATCGACGCTGCGCTTTGCGCTGACATCATCGGCCATGCCGAGCACGCTTCCGCTGATTCCGGAGAAGGACCTCACACCGGCGTCACCGCACGTCCTGTCAGGTGACGAAATGGTGGTACGCAACATGGCGTGTGCTGTCGGGGAAGACGGGCGACTGCCCATCGCCCGGGTCTGGGGTTGAAGAAATGACACGAACGTGAGACAGACCCAGATGACACCGAGTGAGACAACGGGAATCAGCTCTGGTCGGACCGCCGGCATATGACACGCAACGTGAGAACCTACAGCGCTGTAGGGTCTCGCCGCTGATGTCACTTACTCAGCGGTGATGTCATGTCCGTGTCAGCCATGCCTACTGTAGAGCCGCGACCAAAGCGCGGTTCCGCTGAACTTGTTCCCAAGACCGGCGGCACCTAGCCGGGACAGATCCTGGCCATGCACCACTTCGATCCAAGCGCCGACCGCGGCCCACCACACCGGCATGGCTTCGGCCGCTCGACGGCCGGTGTCGCGAACTGCGTCGTCGTCTCCGGCCACAACCAGTGAGATCCCAGGCTGCCGAAGATGGCCCGCGGCGAGATGGTGGCCGCGATCGCGATGACCGAACCGGGCACCGGATCCGACCTGCAGTCGATCGCGACCAGGGCAGTCAAAGAAGGTGACGACTATGTCATCAACGGCGCCAAGACGTTCATCTCCAACGGCTGGCTGGCCGACCTCGTCCTGGTCGTCGCCAAGACCGGGAACGAGGGCGGGATCGGCGACATCTCTCTGATCGGCGTCGAAACGGCCGATCAACCAGGATTCAGTCGCGGACGCAACCTGGAGAAGGTCGGCCAACATGGCCAGGACACCGTCGAACTCAATTTCTCCGACGTGCGGGTCCCCCAGTCCAATCTGCTCGGCAGCACGGAGGGACAGGGTTCATCCAGTTGATGCAGCAGTTGCCTCAGGAGCGGCTGCTGCTGGGGGTGGCTGCCGCAGCCACCATCGAGAAGGCCGTCCAGCTGTCGGTCGACTACGCCAAGGAGCGCACCGCGTTCGGTAAGCCGCTCATGGCATACCAGAACACCAAATTCGTTCTCGCCGAATGCGATACGCTCGCCACGGTCTGCTGGACCTACCTCGACGACTGCAATCGAGAAGCACCTGGCGGGCGAACTGGACATCACCGCTGCTGCCAAGGCCAAGTGGTGGCTGACCGAACAGCAATGCGTCGTCGTCGATCGCTGTGTGCAGATCTTCGGTGGATACGGCTACATGGTCGAGTACCCCATCGTCCGGCTCTATGCCGACTCGCGCGTGCAGAAAATCTACGGCGGTTCCAACGAGATCATGAAAGAACTCATCGCACGCAGCCTGTAAGACCGGATGACAAGGAAGGACTCGCTGAAGCAATGGGTCCCTTGGATGGCGTCAAAGTCGTCGAGATGGCCGGTCTCGCGCCGGCCCCCTTCGGCTGCATGATTCTCGCAGATCTGGGCGCCGAGGTGGTGCGGATCGATCGCGCTGGAGCTCACGCCGGCCTGGTCACACCTCCAGGCGTGCTGGATCGTGGCCGACACAGCATCGCGATCGATGTGAAGTCTTCGAGCGGCGTCGAGGCGGTTCGCGACATCGCCGCGCACGCCGATGTATTCGTCGAAGGCTTTCGTCCCGGCGTCGCTGAGCGCCTAGGTATCGGGCCGGATGTGCTCTGCGAGATCAACACGGCCTTGATCTACGGCCGAATGACCGGCTGGGGCCAAGACGGCCCATTGGCTGCCCGGGCCGGCCACGACATCAATTACATCGCCATCGCCGGAATACTCGAACCTATCGGGCGCGCGGGTCAACCACCGCACGCCCCGCAGAACCTGCTCGCGGACTTCGCCGGCGGGGGGCTCCTACTCGCCCTCGGGGTGCTGGCGGCTCTTCACGAGCGCAGCCACTCCGGTCGCGGCCAGGTCGTCGATGCAGCCATGGTGGACGGAGCAGCCCTGCTCACCACGTTCTTACACGGTATGCACGCCAATGGATTGTGGGACGGAGAGCGCGGCACCAACGCGCTCGATGGAGGCGCGCCGTTCTACGACACGTACCGAACCCAAGATGGCAACTTCATGGCCGTAGGATGCGTCGAACCGCACTTCTACGCAGAACTCCTCGACAAGCTGGGTCTGAGCGGTTCGAACCTTCCCCACCAACTTGATTCGCGGGGATGGTCGGAGCTCAAGCAGAAGTTCGGGGAGGTCTTCGCGCAGAAGACCCGGGCCGAGTGGACGCAGATCTTCGCCGACTCCGACGCGTGCGTCTCCCCGGTGCTCTCACCGTGGGAGGCACACGAACACCCCCACAACGAAGCGCGGAGGGCTTTCGTTGATGTCGGCGGCGTGCTCCAACCGGCCCCAGCGCCCCGGTTCAGCCGTTCACAGACGACCGACCCCGATCCCGCCACACACAGCGCCACGAATACCGCCCACATCCTCGGGCGGTGGGGGGTGGCCCCGGAGATCATTGAAGCCGTCTCGAGCGAGCGAAAGACGCAGTGATGACCAGTGCGCCCGTGATGGGTCTCGATCGACGCACAAGGGAGAAATCCCCGGGCGGATCTTGGGCCGGAACTGCTCGACTCGCGTTCGCCGTGGACCAGTTCAGGGAATCCCGCTAGTGACGCTAGCGCGACGCGCCTAACGCAGATACGATGTCTCCGATGGAGGCCATCAGTAGCACGGACGCGAAGAACCAGCTCAACCGGCTTTTGAATGACGTCAAAGCCGGCGCGTCGTTCACCATCACCAGCCACGGCCAACCCGTCGCGCGGCTCGTACCTATCAGCGCTGTACCGCGCAGATTTGGCCAGTTACCCAGCCTGGTTGTACCAAGCGACTTCGATGACGCACTACCGGAAGCGGAGCTCGCGGCCTGGGAAGATGCCGAGGCGTGAACGTCCTGCTCGATACCCATACTCTGCTGTGGCTGGTCAGCAAGCCTTCGAACGTAGACGCCGACACGCTCGCGATTTTGAGCGATCCGGGAACGTCGGTGTGGGTCACTGCTGCCTCGGCATGGGAGATCGCGACCAAGACCAGGCTGGGCCGCCTCGACGGCGGAGCTCTGCTGTCGACCTGGACCGACATCATGGCCGACATGAGCAGCACGGAACTAGCGATTGACTCCGCTGACGCGATCCTCGCCGGGCGACTTCCTTGGGAACACCGCGACCCGTTCGACCGCATCATCGTCGCCCAAGCGTTACGCCGCAATCTGACCATCGCCACCCGCGATACCAAGATCATCGATTCGGCGATCACACCAACCCTCAAGGCCTGAACCAGAACCAGCTCGATGGTGGCTCCAGGCCGCATCATCTCGCTAACCTCGATATGTGCCGGAGCCAACGAACCCCCCGCCCGCGCGAGAGGGCCTTCGCCCAGATCGAACCAGTTCCGACGGCGACGGTTCCCCCAGCCCGATCGTTCTCGACGTGGAGGGCTCCGGTGTCCAACCGCCGGTCACCCCTCGGGTGCGGCGGCTGTTCTGGCTACTGGAGCGATTCGCGCCCGCCATCGGATCGCGGTGGGCGGTCGAACTGTGGTGCACTCCACCGGTCCTTGAGTCTAGCCTGCGCATGCCGCCCGGCGTCCCTCCTGGTCAGCCGCTGGAAGCGCACTGGGACGGCCACCGGGTCGCGGGCGAATCCTGGGGCGAGGGGCCGCCGGTCTACCTTGTGCACGGCTGGGGCGGGCGGCGCCCGCACCTCGGCATGTTCATCAAACCCCTGGTCGAATCCGGGCACCGCGTTATCGCCTTCGACCTGCCCAGCCACAACGAGTCAGACCCGGGCGTCCTGGCGCCCGGTCGCACCACAGCCATCGAGTGCGCCGAAGCGGTGGCAGCCATGATCCGGACACATGGGCCGGCCCGCGCGGTAGTCGCCCACTCCCTCGGGTGTAACGCGACCGCATTCGCGGCGTCGTGGGGCGCGACGGTCGGGAGGTTGGTGTTTCTCGCGCCGATGGGCGAGTTCCCGATCTACCTGGATCTGTTCGCCGCGCGCCACAACTTCGGCCGGCGGATACGCGCCGGTCTACATCGACGCCTGGAACGCCGTATCGGCATGCCGCTTGAGGACACCAATATGGTCCGGATCGCCGAGAACACCGATTACCCGCCGCTGCTGCTCATCCACGACCCCGATGACCCCGACACCCCCTATGTGACGAGCGAGAAGGTCGTCGCGTCCTGGCCAGGCGCACGCCTGATGACGACGGCGGGCCTCGGCCGGCTGGCACATTTCCGAATCTTGCGGCACCGACCGGCGATTCGCGCAGGAATCGAATTCATCGGTCCCGCATCGGAGTGAACAGCGCCTGACAGTAAGGCCACCCCTAAATGCTGTAGCGCCGCAACCGCTGCAACCGCCGCATGCCCGCGGCGGCCACTTTCTCGCCGGCGGGCCGCAGAGCTTCCTCGAGCCGCCCCCGAACCTCCGAGGTGTCCAGGTGCGTGCCAATCGCGACGAGGTGGCTGGCCCCGGAACTGGCAGGCGCGGTCACCACGTGCACCGACGTGCCGACGACGTTGACCAGGTAATGACGTTTGCCGATCGCGACTGTGCCCTTGATCCGGTAGACGCCCTGCGGCGGCTGCTCGAGCAGGTCGATGAGTGGCCCCGGGTCAACGGCGCCGTCGCCGACGACGGTGACCGAAGCGGCATGCACGTGGTCGTGGTGCTCGCCGGGAGCGTCGGCAGGCTCGTCGAGGAGCAGCTCCCGAAACGACATCTGCCCGGACTCGCCGCCGTCGCTGATGTCATAGAGCAACCGGGGATCCACGCGTCCGGCCATCGCACCCACCACGTGAGCGTGGGGATTGAGTTCGCGCACACGGGCTTCAACCCGAGCAAGGGCCTCTTCGCGGGCGTCTTCGGCGATCCGATCCAGCTTGTTGACCACGACCAGGGAGGCCACGCCGTAGCGCTGCGGCGGGGCCGACTCGGTATCGACTGTGTCGAAGTGTTCCGCTGCGTCGATGACGTCGACGACACCGCCGTGGCGTATCCGCTCCACCCCGCTGAACCGAATCACCCGCGAGACGTCCGCGGGCTCGGCCACCCCGCTCGCCTCGATAATGATCGCGTCGAGCGCCAGCTTCGGGTCGGCGAGCTTCTCCAGCGCCTCGTCCAGCCCGCCCTCGTCCGGCAGGTGGCAGATGCACCCACCGGCGATCGAGACCGGCTCGTCGACCTGGCCCGTTACCAGGCCGGCGTCGACGTTCAGTTCGCCGAAGTCGTTGATAATGACTCCGATTCGCGCGCCCGGCGCCCGCAGCACATGGTTGAGCAAGGTGGTCTTGCCCGCCCCGAGATACCCCGTCAGCGCGATGACGGGGATAGCGGGAGCGTTGCGATCGGCCACCCGGCCATTATTGCCAGGTGCGCGCGGCCGGGTATGACCACGGGGGAGGAGTTGGCCCGTCAGCTGCCGTACAGCTGCAGCGCCCGGCCGGTCACGGTGGCCACGTCGCCGCTGAGCCCTGCGATGGGCGGACCGCCGCGCTGATGGATCACGTTGGCGAGCACGATCACGTAGGTGTCCGAACCCGGGTCGATCCACAGCGTCACTCCGGTGAACCCGGTGTGCCCGAAGCTGCCGATCGGAAAGATCATGCCGCGCGGCCGGGAGTGCGGCGTATCGATATCCCAGCCGAGGCCGCGGAGATCCTGTCCGTTGATCGCCGGATAGTTCGCGGCGAGCAGCGGATCGGCCCGGTTGGGTGTCGCTGCGTTCGCCTGTTGTGCGGCGGCGTTCGCGGCCACCAGCTGGGTGGCGTTGTGGCCGGGCTGCTGGGGCGTGGTCATCAATTCCAGGGTGGATTGCCGCAACGGAAACGGGCTGGGGCGCCCGGCGAGCCGATCAAGCAGGGCCTGGGCATACCTGCCGATATCGGCGGCGGTCGAGAACACTCCGGCACTGCCGGCCACCCCTCCCATGCGGCGTGCGGTCGGGTCGTTCACCGTGCCGCGCAGCAGTTGATCGAAGTCGGGGTTGATCCCGGGGGTGTCTTCGTCATGCGCCGTCGGCGCGATGCGGGCCAGCAGGTCGGTGCGCCAGCTGCCTACCGGGCAGTCGTCGTCCCGGGATGTCTCTGGTTCCAATGCGATGGCGGTACCGCGGATCTGGTGTGGGCCACAGGCTTTGGCGGCGGGCAGGTAGCGGGTGTCGGTCATGCCCAGCGGCGCGAAGACGTTGTCCTGCACGTAGGTGTCCAACGGTTGGCCGGTCATCGTCTCGACCAGAACGCCCAGGATGATGAAGCCGATGTCCGAGTAGTGGAATAGCTCGCCGGGGCCGAACTCCAGCGGTGCGGTCAGCGCCCGATGAACACCGCCGGCCTTGTCGGCCTCGGTCAGGCCCCAGGGGCCCTGGTGGCTCAGATCGCCCCCGATGCCCGAGGTGTGGGTGAGCAACATGCGCAACGTCACCTGGGCGCGCCGGGGGTCGTTGGTCTCGTTGAACTCCGGCAGGTAGGTCTGGATGGGTTCGTCGATTCCGACCCGGCCCTGTTCGTGCAACTGCAGGACTGCGACGGTCGTCGCGAGGCACTTCGTCAACGACGCGATGTCGAAGATGGTGTCCTCAGTCATCGGCTCGGCGGGCGCGGGCAAGCCGTCGAGAGCGGGTTCGTCTGCGAGCCGGCGCGCGCCGAACGCCTGGCTGAAGGCGATTGTGCCGGCGTGCCCGATCCGGACTACCGCGCCCGGCAGCCGGGGAACCGCGATCGCGTCGTTCAGCAGGGCAGAGATCGGCGCGACCAACTCCTCCCGGGGCAGGTACGGCGCATCCTCACGAGGTTGGGCGGGTGCCGCGGTGGAGGGGGTGGCGGCCGGTAGCGACGGAGGCAGCGGGTGGCCGCACGACGGCGCGGCGGCAAGCACGAGCGCGACGCTTCCCACGGTGCAGGCCCGGGTGATGCGCGTTCGCGACAGTGGCACAGCATCGACGGTAACCAGCTGCCACGAGGGCGACGAGGGCCGGTTAGACCTCCGTCGGGAACCAGTAGTCGAGGGTCTGCTCCACTCCGCCCCAGTCGATACCCAGCCAGTCACCGAAGAAGTCCTCGATGTTGCCGAAGGCGCTGTAGAACGACGCCACCAGCGAGTAGAAGAGGCCCTCCCACCAGCCGCTGTCCACCAGCCCGTGCGCCCAGGCGTTGAGCCAGGTGCTGAACGGATCGAAGTCGCCGGAGATTCCGACGTTGGTGATCAGACCGTCGGTGGTGACGCTCTGGTCGGCGACCTGATCCGGGGTCAGCCCCAGATACATCATGTGCTCCCACAACAGGCCGAGGGCCGACGGCGACGAGGCGTCGGCCACCGGGTCGCCGGGCACCGAATAGACGGTGGTGGTGAACGCGTTGTTGGGTGTCAGGAAGCCGTTCAACAACCCGTCCACCGATGACGGATCCGCTTCTCGTTCGGACCACGCGCCGCCCTCTCCGGCCGGGTTGCCGATGAACACGAAGTGCAGGGCGTCGGGATCGACACCGTCATGGGCCAACTGGGCCATCGCGATGGAACCGGCCGTGGCGCCCTGCGAGTAGCCGAAGATCCAGAGCGGGTTCTCGGCGTTGTAGGCATCCGGGTTGGCCTGGAGTTCGGCCTGCACCGCCCGAACGATCTCGGCGGCGCCGACGAAGCTGCTGTGGCCCTGCTGGATCAGCGCCGGGGTGGACAGCACGCGCAGCGGGGCGTCACATATACCGACGCCCACCACGCAGGAGTCCAAGTCGTCACCGCCGTCGAAACCCAGGGGCTGCAGGAACAGGTCAGCGGCGGTTTGGGCGAAGCTCGGCGAGGGCGTCGACAGGGTCGTGGGGCCCACGAAGAACGCGGTGCCCGACAGCAGGCTGACGTCGATGTGCGCGGCGTGGGTCACCGGGGCGGCCAGCACCCCTCCGGCCACGGTTCCGGCGATCGCGATCGGGGCGAAGACCTTGGTCAGCATCAGTGGGCGTCCTTCCGCAACGGGCCACCCCGCAGCTAAAAATCACACGAGTAAATCCAAAGGTGAACCTGAGGGCGATCATCGCAGGGGCTCCCAAGCGGAGTCAATGGCTGCGCTGTGGTCAGTGTCGTGGCCCAGCCGCAGGTGAATCGCGCAGCGGTGACATATCGGGCAGCGGCCTGCTGCAGATCTGGTGGGCTTCCTCGGGGCTCATGCCGAAGGTGGTCAACAGGTGTTCGGTGGCCGCATCGACGGTGGCTTCGGGATCGCGGTCGGGCCGTTGGCTCAGCAGCGTCCCCAGTCCGACGAACACGCCCCCGGCCAGGGCCAGTCCCAATTCGGGGTCCGACAGCGTGAACCGGCCCTGCTCGATCGCCGTGGTGATATCGCGCAACGCCCGCGGCGACAGGCCGCGGTCGGACAGGATCATCGTGGAGCTGTTGGCCAGCAGCAGCGCGGCCTCCTGGGGGCGCAGCCGAAACAGTCGGCCGCTGAGGCGGTAGTTGGCGGCGAAGGCCTCGGCCGGGTCTGCGATATCGGAGGTGAAGGTGTCGAGCAGGGCCCCGATGCTGTCGAGCGCGTCGGTCACCGCGGCCGCGAACAGCTCTTCTTTGCTGTCGAAATGGTTGTAAAAGGAGCCCATGCCGACGTCGGCGGCCTGGGTGATCTCCAGGACGGGCACGGCGAGCCTGCCGTCTGCGATAAAGCCTTGAGCTGCGCGGATCAACGCGGTACGGGTCCGCAGTTTGCGTCGTTCGAGCCGGTTGGCCGGACCAGCCTCGGGCTGGTCACCGTTGCGCTCGGCCACATCCATGCCTGCAGATTATCAGCCAACTCAGTTCTGAGGAATTCGTCAAAACATTTGACTGAAGCTTTGGTCGTATGTGACGATTTCGTCAGTTGATCCGGAAGGCGGTGGCGCGACGTGCCGAAGACGGGCGAGCCGTGGGCCGACGGCCATAAAGAGCTGCACAGCGAGCAGGGCTCGGTTCGCGGCGAGCATCCCGGTCGCGCCCGCGACCCGCTCATCCGGGTGGTCGACATCGCCTGGCTGGAATTCGACAAGCCGGACCTGGCCCGCGCCGAGGCGTTCGCCCGGGCCTTCGGGTTCGGCATCGCCCACCGCGACCCCGCACAGGTGCAGCTGCGCGGCACCAGTCCCGGCGCGCCCTGCGTATTCGTGCGCCGCGGGCCGCACACGCGCTTCGCCGGGTATGCACTGCGCGCCGCCGACGAAGCCGACGTCGCGCGGCTGGCTGACAAGACCGGTGCTCCGCTGCGGCAGCTGCCGGAATCCATCGGTGGCGTCGCGGTACAGCTGACCGACCCCAGCGGCACCGCCGTCAAGGTGGTGGCCGGCATGCACGTCCTCCCGGCTCAGCCCAGCCAAGATCCGCCGCTCGCCAACATCGGGAGCACCCAGAGGCGGATCAACGCCGGAGTGCGTCCGCTGCGTGTTCCTGCCCGGGTGCAGCGCCTGGGCCACATCGTCTTGCAGTCCACTACCTATCTGCGGACGCTGAACTGGTACCTGGAGACGCTGGGCATGATCGTCAGTGACTTCCAGTTCTTCCCGGGGCAGCGTGAGCGCGGGCCGGCCATGAGCTTCATCCGCTGCGACCGCGGCACCATCCCCGCCGACCACCACACCCTGGCCCTGGCGCTGGGTCCGGAGAATCGCTACGTGCACTCGGCCTATGAAGTCGCCGACCTGGACGCGCTGGCCGCCGGCGGCGAATACCTGCGTGAGCGAGGCTATTTCCGGTCCTGGGGGATCGGCCGCCACATCCAGGGCAGCCAGATCTTCGACTACTGGCGCGACCCCGACGGGTTTCTGGTCGAGCACTACGCCGACGGCGACGTCTTCGACAACACCGTGGAACCGGGCTGGGCGCCCTTCACCGCATCCGGACTTGCCCAATGGGGGCCACCGGCCACCAAAGACTTTCTCGATGCGAGTCCCCGGGCGGCAGGCCGCCAGGCGACCGCCATGCTCACCGCCCTACGGCACGACAACGAATTCGACCTCAACCGCCTCATCGGCCTGCTGAAAGTAGCTGTCTCATGACCATTTCCGTCCTGCGTACCTCCGAGGCCTGGTGGGTGCAGACCCCTACGGGTGCTGCCAAGATCGCCACCACGGCCACAACCACCGCCGAGCTGCTCGCCGACCGGCCCGCCATCGACGCGGCCGCAGCATCCGGCGGCACCGTCGCGGTCGACGAACTGCAGCTGCTGGCGCCGGTGACGGCACCGTGCCGTGTGGTGGCCCAGATGACCAACTTCGAGTCGCACGTCACCGACGCGGGCATGGACCCCAAGACGGTGCCACTGACGTTCTTCCGGAAATCCTCTGCCTCACTGACCGATCCCTACGGTGAGATCGTGCGTCCGTCGCACGTGACACTGCTGGACTACGAGGTCGAGATCGGTCTGGTGATCGGCCGCGACATCCCAGTCGGAATCCAGATCACCGATGCCAACCTGGCCGACTACGTGGCCGGGCTGGTCATCACCAACGACGTCTCCGCGCGCGACATCCAGCTGCCGCAGACCCAGTTCTACGAAGCCAAGTCGTACCCGACCTTCACACCCGTGGGGCCGGCACTGGTCCTCGTCGACGCCGCCGAGCTGGCGCGCTTCGGTGACCTGCGCCTGCGGTTGAGCGTCAACGGTGACCAGCGCCAGAACGGATTGGTCGAAGGCGACATGCTGTACCGCCCCCTGCAGGCCCTGCAGTCGCTGACGCGCTTCCAAGACCTGGCCACCGGAGACCTCATCTTGACCGGCACCCCGGTGGGCACCGCGCTCAGTGCACCCCCCAAGCCGATCGAGATCATCGGCAACCTGCTGCCCCCGGCGGTCAAGTGGAAGGCCTTCTTCGCCCGGCAGGCCAAGAACCCCAAGTACCTGCAGCACGGTGATGTCGTCGAGGCCACCATCGCCACCGACGACGGCGCCATCGACCTGGGGGCGCAGCGTCTGACGGTGCGGCACACATGATCTGCGGGTTGCGATGACGCCGGCCGAACACGTCGCGGTTGCGGTGGTCGGCGGCGGGCCTACCGGAGTCACCGCCGCCACGCTGCTGGCGCAGTACGGCATAGACACACTGGTGCTCGACCGATGGCCACAGGTCTACCCACAGCCCCGGGCCGTGCATCTGGACGACGAGGTCTACCGCATCCTGGCGCGCCTGGGTGTCGCGGACGCCTTCGCCGCGATCACCCGCCCGGCCAAAGGGCTGCGGCTGGTGGATCGTCAGCAGACGGTGCTGGCCGAGTTCAGCCGGGACACCTCACTGACCCGCAACGGATTTCCGGCCGCGAACATGTTCGACCAGCCCGAGCTCGAAGAGTTACTGCGCCAGAACCTCACCCGTTTCCCCGCCGCCCGGCTGCGCGGCGACACCGAGGTTCTGGCCGTCACCGAAGGCGCCGACGGTGTCGAGCTGCGGGTCCGCGATCGGGTGACGGGCGGTGAGTCCCGGATCACCGCCGACTACGTGCTGGGCTGCGACGGCGCCAACAGCACCGTGCGCTCGGCGATCGGCTCGACCATGCGCAGCCTGCGATTCGACCAACGCTGGCTGGTGATCGATATCGGCTGCACTCGGGACCTGCGCCAGTGGGAAGGGGTGCACCAGGTCTGTGACAGCCAGCGCGCCGGCACGTACATGCGGATCGGCCCGAACAGATATCGCTGGGAATTCGCTCTGGCGGAACAGGAGTCAGTCGACGACTACAGCACATTGGCCGCGTTGCGCCCGTTGGTCGCGCCGTGGACTCGCGACGTCGCCGACGCGGATCTGCAGCTGCTGCGCGTCACCGAGTACACCTTCCGCGCCCAGATCGCCGACCGCTGGAGATCCGGGCGGGTGTTCCTGCTGGGTGACGCCGCCCACCTGACCCCACCGTTCATCGGGCAGGGGATGGGTGCCGGACTGCGCGACGCCATGAACCTGTCCTGGAAGATCGCCGGCCACCTGCGTGCGGGACTGCCCGCGAGCGTGTTGGACAGCTACGAACCCGAACGCTCCCGCCACACCCGGCAGATGATCTCGCTGGCGCTCAACGTCGGCCGTGCCATGACCGCCGGCGGGGAGCTCGGCTCACTGTTGCGGCGACTGGTGGTACCCCGGGTGCACCTGTTGCCCGGACTGCGGGACAAGATCACCGACTCGGCGACCCCGCCGCTGCGAGGCTCGGGCATGGTGCGAAGGACCGCGCGCACCCGCCGCCTGGCCGGGCGGCTGTGCCCCAATCCAGTCCTTGCCTGCGGGAGTCGCCTTGACGAGGAACTTGGGCGAGGTTTCGGTGTGGTGAGCACCCAGGCGCTGACCGCCGAGCAGCGGCGCCTGGCCGACGCCCGGGGAGCGCGGACGGTGTTCGCCGCACCGGGCACCGAGCTGGCCCGCTGGCTGGATCACCACCGCGTGACTGCCGCGGTGGTACGGCCCGACGGAACCGTCATGGTCGCCGGCCGGGACCTCAGCGCGCTGTGCCGGGACCTGCCGAGCTTCGTGTTCGACTCGCCGCCGCAGACGTCCGCGACAGCGGGGCGCCATGACTAGGAGCCGACTGTGCTGACCCGCCCCCGGGGCCTGCCGGTGTACCGGCGCAACATCTACCGCCGGTCGGCGATCCTGGACCCCTACCCGCACTACCGGGCGCTGCGCGATCTCGGCCCGGTGGTCTGGCTGGCGTGTCACCGGCTCTATGCCGTACCTCGGTATGTCCAGTGCAAGGCCGTCCTGCGCAACGACACCCTCTACCTGTCGGGCCACGGCGTCGCCGCCAACGCTCCCACCAACCGCTTCTCCAGGGGCACCACCCTTAACAGCGACGGCGCCGAGCATGACCGGCGCCGCAAACTCGTCGCCCACCAGATGATGCCCCGAGCCTTGCGTGCTCTCAGTGACAGCGTCGATCAGCGGGCGCAGAGGCTCGTCGAGGACGCGGTGAGACGCGGCAGTATCGACGCGGTCACCGATCTGGCCACCGCCCTGCCGCTCGCGTTGGTTCCCGATCTGGTGGGCTGGCCCACCGACCAACGCGAACATCTGCTCGATTGGGCCGCAGCTACCTTCGATGTGCTCGGGCCGCTTAACTGGCAAGGCGCCAAGGCGATTCCACGCAGCCTGCAGATGCTGCGCTTCGCACGCCGCATCGCTCGCAGCCGTGACGTGCTGCCGGGCAGCATGGCCGCCCACCTGCTCAGCGCGGTAGATGACGGTATCCTGAGCTTTGACGAGGTGCCGCCACTGCTCGTCGACTACATCGCACCGTCGCTGGACACCACAATCAGCGCCATCTCCAGTGCGGTCCACCTCCTGGCTACCCATCCTGACCAGTGGGCGCTGCTCAAAGCGGACCCGTCGTTGATCCCCCATGCGCTCAACGAGATAGTGCGCTTCGAATCACCGTTGCGGGCCTTCACCCGGAAAGTAGCCAGAAGTCACGAGATCGCCGACGTGACGATCCCGGCAGGTGCCCGGGTACTGGTGATGTACGCGTCGGCCAACCGCGATGAACGCGAATGGCGAAGCCCTGACGTCTTTGACATTCGGAACGACGCGGGCCGGCACGTCGGGTTCGGCAATGGCGCGCATGCGTGTGCCGGCCAAGGCCTTGCCCGGATGGAGGCCACGGCCCTGCTCAAGGCCCTGATCGACCAGGTCGACCGCATCGAGGCGACCGGCGAGCCGACTTGGGCGGTCAACAACATCATTCGTCGTCATCAGCATCTGCCGGTACGGCTCCTGCCGGCCTGAGGTGCCTCGCCTACCCGGTTCGCGCGCTGCGCGTTGACGGCCAGGCGCGATGCTGCCATGATCGCCGCGGCTGTCTTTCATGTTTTTATGAGGATTTACCTAGGTGTCTCAGGGAGCGCGGATGGACCCCAAGAAAGCTCTGGCGCCGCTTGCTGCCGCAAGCGTGATCGCGGCCGGTGTCGTCGGAACCCCGGTCGTCCAAACGGCGCACGCGCGCCAAGTAGCCCTGCTGGCGGACACCGCGATCTTCGTGGGCGGGACCATGTTGACCACGCCGTCGGCGCAGTTCGCCCACACCGCGGCCGATCTGTTCCTGCGGCCGCTGGGCTTCGACGTCGGCGACGACGCGAGCGTGTGCGTGATCGGCTCCGCCGGCTGCGATTCTGCGCTTCAGGTGCTGACCACCCCGCAACTCATCCTGCAGGGGCACAGCAGTTTCGCCGGGGCGGCACTGATCGTCCAGGCCGTGGAGGCCGAATTTGCCGCCAACCCCGGCGCCTACGACGAAGAGCACCCGCTGTGGGTCTTCGGCTACTCGCAGGGCGCCACCGCCGGCTCGATCGCGATGGCCCAATTGGCCCATAACGATGTCATCCCGTCGGGGGCGTTGCACTTCGTTTTCATCGGTGATCCGTCCAGTACGACCGGCGTGTGGTCGGATCCCTCCGGCGCCACCAACACCTCCGACCTGTACCCACTGCTGAACGGCTTCCATACCCCCAACGACGCCTTCACCACCACGATCTACGAGTTCCCCGGTGACCCCGTTGCCGACTACGCGTCGAACTCCATGCTCGGCTTGCTCTGGGAGCACGTCATGTACTTGGGCCTAACGCCGGAAGAGGTCGCCAACCACACCTTCAGCACCGACGGGTTGATCACCAACATCGACCTCTCCGGTGATATCGACGAGTTCAGCACCTGGATCAGTGCGCTGACAAGCGGCGGCTTGATCGAAAGTGGTGTGTTCGTAGGACTGTTCAACTCGATCGTGGAGATGATCTACAACGCTTTCGGCAAGATCGAGGAGTTCTTCACCGACTGGATGGGCATCGACTGGGGCGGCGTCGAGGACACCCTCGACTACTGGTTCCCGCCGGTCTGATCCAAGCCGGACTCGGCCAGATCGTCTTGACAACCTACAACCAATCGGTTGTACGATTGCGGGGTGATCACGCTCGACGACGACCGGGCGGACGCCCTGTTCCACGCACTTGCCGACCGCACCCGCCGCGACATCATGCGCCGGGTGCTGGCCGGAGAGCACTCGGTCTCCGACCTCGCGGTGAAGTACGAGATGAGCTTCGCCGCGGTGCAGAAGCACGTCGCCGTGTTGGAGAAGTCCGGCCTGCTCACCAAGCGCCGCAGCGGCCGCGAGCAGTTGGCCCGCGGTGACGTCGCCGCGGTGCGGTCGGTGGCGGCCATGCTCACCGAGTTGGAACAGGTTTGGCGTGGTCGCATCGCCCGTATCGACGAACTCATCTCGTCCGAGGAGACCTAGGAGGTCCGCACCATGCCTGTGATCGACGTGCAACACGACATCAACGCCTTGACCTTGACCATCACCGCCGACTTCGCCGCGCCGGTGCAACGAATCTGGCAGATCTACGCCGACCCACGCCAGCTGGAAAAGGTCTGGGGTCCACCGACATTCCCCGCGACCGTGGTCGACCACGACCTCACCCCCGGCGGACGCACGAACTACTTCATGACCGGTCCCGACGGTGAGAAGTACGCCGGCTACTGGCAGATCATCGCCGTCGACGAGCCGCGGAGCTTCACCTTCGACGACGGCTTCGCCGATCTGGACTTCAACCCGGATCCCGGGATGCCGACCTCCAGGAACGTCTACACCTTCGTCGAGCACGACGGTGGAACCCGCGCGACGTATACGAGCACATTCGCGTCAGCCGAGGACCTACAGAAGGTGCTGGACATGGGTGTCGTCGAAGGTTCCACATCGGCGCTGAACCAGATCGACGCCCTGGTCGCGTCCTGAATCACGGCCTCGGAGCCGGCCGACGCGTTTGATCCGGCGCAGGTGCGGCAATTCCAGGTGTTCGTGCGGCTGCAGCGGGCCGCAAGGACGGCAAGGATCCCGCCATGGCCTTCGACCTCACGCCGACCACGGCGCAGCACGACCTGGCCCGTCGCGCCCATCAGTTCGCCGAATCAGTCATCCGGCCGGTCGCACTCGACTATGACCAGCGTCAAGACTTTCCGTGGCCGGTGCTCGAAGAGGCTGCCGCGCAGGGCTTCTACAGCCCGCTGTTCTACCGTGACCTGATCGGCGACTCGACGGGGTTGTCGTTGCCGATGTTCATGGAAGAGCTGTTCTGGGGCTGCGCCGGAATCGGGCTGGCGATCGTGATGCCGGCGCTGGCCCTGTCGGCGATCGGGCAGGCCGCCACTGCCGAACAGATGCTGCAATGGGCGCCGGAATGCTTCGGCACGCCAGGAGATCTCAAACTCGCGGCGCTGGCGATATCGGAGCCGGAAGGTGGTAGCGACGTTCGCAACCTGCGCACCACCGCCCGCCGCGACGGCGACGACTGGATCATCGACGGCCACAAGATGTGGATCGGCAACGGCGGTATCGCGAACGTGCACGTGGTCAACGCCGTCGTCGACCCGGACCTGGGCCACCGCGGCCAGGCATTGTTCATCGTGCCGGGTGGCACGCCCGGGCTGGAATTGGTCCGCAAACTCGACAAGCTGGGATGCCGGGCTTCCCACACGGCCGAACTGCGTTTCGACCACGTCCGTATCCCGTCGGAGAACCTGCTCGGCGGCGCGGAAAAACTCGAGCACAAACTCGCCAAGGCCCGTGAAATCCTTGCCGGAGCGACGCCCTCGGGCTCCGCGACCCTGGGGACCTTCGAGCAGACCCGGCCGATGGTCGCCGCGCAGGCCATCGGCATCGCCCGTGCCGCACTGGAGTACGCGACCGACTACGCCACCCGCCGGGAGGCCTTCGGCGGCCCGATCATCGACAACCAGGGCATCGCGTTTCCACTGGCCGAGCTGGCCACGACGATCGACGCGGCACGGTTGCTGACCTGGCGGGCGTCCTGGATGGCGGCCAACGGAATCGGATTCAGCCGCGGCGAGGGGTCGATGGCCAAGCTGGCCGCGAGCGAGGTCGCTGTCCGTGCTACCGAGCGGGCTATCCAAACCCTGGGCGGCTGGGGCTACATCACCGACCATCCGGTGGAGAAGTGGTACCGAGACGCCAAGCTGTACACCATCTTCGAAGGCACCAGCGAGATCCAGCGGATGGTGATCGCACAGGCGTTGGGCGCCGCCGTCGGCACGCCGCCGCTGCACGTCGAGATCGAGCCGTCCGGCGGACCGTTGAACCGGATGTTCGGTCGCGGCACCCCGCTGCGCACCCGGGCCGCCGCCGGCGCGCTGGCGATGCAGGACCGCATCCCCGCACCGGTGCTGCGCGTCGCGATGAAGGTTCTGCGTCCGCCCAGATGAGCAGCCGGTGTCGTTACCGCGAGCCCGAAGGCATGGGCCGAAACACCTGTAACGCGCGATAGCACGCGGTGAATTCGGCTTCGGCGCAGGCGGTGTCGACCTCGCCGTCGTGGGCGATCGGCACCGGTCCGTCGACTGCGGTGAACTGGAACTGCGGAACTCGCAACTCGTGGTAGAGCCGACTGCGTTGCAGCCGTCCGGTCAACAGCGCCGCTAGGATTCGCAGCGTGGACAACGGTCGGCCGGTTTCCAGGATCCGCACATCCAACAGCCCGTCGTCCATCCGGTGTCGTACGGCCGGCGCGAAGCCGTCGGGCTGATACGCCGAGTTGCCGAGGAAGAACAGCGACGTCTGCAGGGTCTTGTTGTCGTAGCAGATGCGCACCGGCCGTTCACGACGCAGGGTCATCAGCATGGCGTAGGCACTGGCGACGGGCTTGCCGAGCTTGCCCTGCAACCTTTCTCGGCGTCGGACGAACGTCGGGTAGGCACCGATGCTTGCCGTGTTGATCACGGTGGTGTCGTCGTTGAATCGCACCACGTCCACCCGCGACAAGCTGCCGTCGGCAATAGCCCGGATGGTCTTTGCGGTGCTGTCGCAGCCGATGTCCTTGGCGAAGTGGTTCAGCGTGCCGCCGGGAAACACCGCCAGCGGCAGGTCGCGTTCCAACGCCACGTGTGCTGCGGTCGCGACCGAGCCGTCGCCGCCGGCGATCGCGAGTACCTCGGCCGAATCGGCGGCGCGGCGCAATGATTCGGCCAAGTCGTCGTCGGGGCAGACTTCGACGACGGTGATGGCCGGCAGGGCTTCGCGCACCTGCGCGGCGACCTCTCCCGCGCGCCCGGCGCCGGACTCGGGATTGACCACCAAGGTCACGCCGTTGCCGTCGGGACGCGCGGGGGAGGGGACTCGCAGAGCCGCGGTGTGCGGCGCGGGCGGGGAGGCTATCGGCGGCACCAGCTTTGCCCCGACCACCGCGATCGACGCACCGATGCCCAGTCCCGCGAGTACGTCCCCGGGATAGTGGACGCCGGTGGCGATCCGGGACAGGCCGACCAAACCGGCCAGCCCCGCGACAGGCAGTCCCAGCAGCGGGTTCTCCAGGCCGACCCCGGCCGCGAAGGCCGCCGCACTCGCGGAGTGCCCGGATGGCAGCGAGTTGGACAGCGGGAGCCGGCGGGCGCGGCGCAGCAGGGGCACCAGCAGGATGTTGGGGCGCGCCCGTGGTCGGATCCGTTTGACCACTTGGTTGGTCACCAGGCTGGTCAGTGCGAGGCTGGCCACTCCGCGTGCGGCGGCGCGCTGGGTCGCCGGGCCGCCCGTGGCGGCCATGGCGGCGGCCAGCGCCAGCCACAGTTTGGAATGGTCGGCGGCGCGGGTCAGCACCGGCATGGTCGTGTCGAGCAGGCGGCTGGGCGATTGTGCGATCGCCTCGAACACCTCGGCGTCGAGGTCGGCTAGGCCTTCGGTGACCTGACGCAGCCCGGAACGGCGGCGCGGCAGGGGCGCCATCGGTAGTTGACCCACGGCAAAGATTCCTCCGTCCAGCGGCGCCACCGCCGGCGCCGAATGGCTCTCCTATACCCGTTTGACGGTGGGGAGACTCCCCGCCACCACGGTCCATGAGAAACTCTCATCGTTTTCTCCGGTTCGTGCGCAGGCCCCTCGGCGCGAGCGCTCACAGCACCGGTGATCGAGAGGAACCGACTGTGAACGAGCGACCTGGCGCAGTACTGGAGCAGCAAAGCGGAGTGGGCGCCGACCCGGGCCTGGGGTGGCGGGCCACCACCGCACCGGCCGCTTTCGCCCCGGACGACATCGCCGACATCATCGGCCACGTACGCCACCCCGTTCATGTGGTGCGCGAAGCGGCCACCGGGATGCTGGGCGTGGCCCTGGGCGGCGCGGTGGTCGGCGCCGGGGAATCGGACTTGTCCCTGGTGGGGACCCTGCCCGCGATCTACCCCGAGTGGCTCGGTGACCGCGAATTCTGCGAGGCGCACGGCGTCCGCTTCCCCTATGTCACCGGGGCGATGGCCAACGGCATCGCGACGCCGGCATTGGTGATCGCGATGGCCGAGGCCGGAATGATGGGCTTCTTCGGTGCGGGCGGACTCTCCTACGAGGCGGTCGAGCGGGGGCTGGACGAGATTCAGACCGCGTTGGCCGGCCGGCCCGGGCTCGCCTGGGGAGCCAACCTGATCCACTCGCCCAATGAGGTCTCCCTCGAGACGCGCGTCGCCGAGTTGTTCATCGCGCGCGGCGTCCCCGTCGTCGAGGCTTCGGCGTTTATGAAGCTGACCCCCGCGGTGGTGCACTACGCACTGTCGGGACTGGACACCGATCCGGCCGGCAACATCATGCGCCGCAACCATGTGATGGCCAAGGTGTCGCGGCCCGAGGTGGCGCGGATGTTCATGGAGCCGGCGCCGGCGGCGTTGGTGTCCGGCTTGGTGGCCGCGGGAAAGTTGACCCAGCGCGAAGCCGAGTTGTCTCGGTATGTGCCGGTGGCCGAGGACATCACCGTCGAGTCCGACAGTGGCGGGCACACCGATAACCGCCCGCTGCCGGCGCTTTTCTCCGAAATCGTCATGCTGCGCGATTCGCTGGCTCAGCAGCACCAGCTGAACTGCCGGGTGCGGGTGGGTGCGGCGGGCGGCCTCGGCGCACCGCAGGCCGTCGCCGGCGCCTTCGCGATGGGTGCGGCCTACGTACTGACCGGGACGGTCAACCAGGCCTGCGTGGAGTCGGGGCTTTCAGCGCCCGGTCGCGCCATGCTCGCCAAGGCCGGCATCGCCGACGTGATGATGGCGCCCGCCTCCGACATGTTCGAAATGGGCGTCAACCTGCAGGTGCTCAAACGGGGAACGATGTTCGCCCCGCGCGGCAAGAAGCTCTACGAGTGGTACGCGGGCAACCCCGACCTGGCCAGCGTGGTCGCCAAGCACGGCCCCGAGCTGGAGAAGATCCTGGGCACCACCGTCGCCGAGGTGTGGGCGGACACCCAGCGGTACTGGCAACAGCGCGACCCGGCCGTTCTCGAACTCGCCTCCAGGGACCCCAAGTACCAGATGGCACTGGTGTTCCGGTGGTACCTGGGGCAGTCGAGCCGGTGGGCTATCAGCGGCATCCCCGAGCGCGTGCTGGACTACCAGATCTGGTGCGGCCCGGCGATGGGCGCGTTCAACAGCTGGGTGGCGGGCAGCCACCTGGAGCTGTGTGAGAACCGCCAGGCTGTCCAGGTGGCGCTTAACTTGCTCGAAGGTGCCGCCCACGTAACCCGCGCCAGCGCGGCCCGCTCCTGCGGGGTGCCGGTGCCGGCCAGAGCATTCGCCTACAGCCCGCGGCCGCTGGCGGTCTGACGCTGCCGTCAAATACGCTGGAAAGGGATGTTCTAGCTGTTCAGTGGCTCACCGGCATAACATTTCGGCGGACGACTGTAATGCATGGGGCAGTCTGGGGCGGACATCTTCGATGTGTGATGACTGCAACACTCTGATATGGTCCCGGCAACACTCGGCCGAAAATGAATCAAAATTCTTACCTATACCCCATGTCATTGACGGCAAAACTTAGGTATTCAATGCTTTTTGTCAAGGTCGCTCTTAAGGAGACCCGTGGTAGCCAAACATCCACCTGTCGCGGTAGTCGGCGTCAGCGCGCTGTTTCCCGGGTCTGAAGAAGCCGAGCGGTTCTGGCGCAACATCGTCGAGGGCGCGGACCTGTTCTCCGACGTGCCGGAGTCGCACTGGCGGATCGACGACTATTTCGACGCAGATCCTCACACGCCCGACAAGGTATACGCCCGTCGCGGCGGGTTCCTCCCCCCCGTGGACTTCTCGCCGATGGATTTCGGCATTCCGCCGAACGTGCTGCCCGCGACCGACACCGCTCAGTTGCTGGCGCTGCGGGTCGCGCAGCAAGTGCTGGAGGACTACGCCGGCGGCGACATCTCCAGCATCGACCGGGAACGGGTCAGCGTGGTGCTGGGCTCCTCCGGCGGCACCGAGATGTCCGGCTACATGAGCGGTCGCCTGCATCGGCCGATCTGGGAACGAGGCCTGCGCGCCGCAGGCCTCTCCGACAACGAGCTGACCGCGTTCAGCGAGCGCGTCGCCTCGAGCTACACCCCGTGGCAGGAGAACACCTTCCCGGGTCTGCTCGGCAACGTCATCGCCGGACGCATCGCCAACCGCTTCGACCTCGGCGGAACGAACTGCGTTGTCGACGCCGCATGCGCCAGTTCGCTGGCCGCGATCGAGATCGCGCTGCACGAGCTGTACCTGCGTGAGGCCGACATGGTGATCGCGGGGGGCGTCGACGCCTTCAACGACATCTTCATGTTCATGTGCTTCGCCAAGGTGACCGCGTTGTCGCGCACCGGCGACTGCCGCCCGTTCTCCGACCAGTCGGACGGCACGATGCTCGGCGAGGGGCTGTCCATGCTGGCGCTCAAGCGCCTCGACGACGCGGAGCGCGACGGCGACCGGATCTACGCCGTGATCCGCGGCATCGGTACCTCCTCGGATGGCCGGGCCAAGAGCATCTACGCACCCAGCCCGGATGGTCAGGCCAAGGCCCTGCGTCGCGCGTACGAGGCCGCCGGCTACGGCCCGGAGACGGTCGGCCTCGTCGAAGCCCATGGAACCGGCACCAAAGCCGGCGACGTCGCCGAGTTCACCGCCCTGCGCCGGGTGTTCGACGAGTCAGGCCGGGCCGACCGTCAATGGTGCGCCGTCGGCTCGGTCAAGTCCCAGGTCGGGCACACCAAGGGCGCGGCCGGAGCCTGCGGCCTGTTCAAGACCGTGATGGCGCTCCACCACAAGGTCCTCCCGCCGACCATCAAGATCGACCGGCCCAACCCCGGGCTCGAGATCGAATCGTCGCCCTTCTACCTGTCGACGCAGACCAAGCCGTGGATCGCCGACCAGAACGTGCCGCGCCGCGCGTCGGTCAGCGCGTTCGGCTTCGGCGGTACGAACTTCCACATCACGCTCGAGGAGTACGCCGGCGCCGGGAAGCATGCACCGCGCTACCGCTCCTGGGACTCCGAGCTGGTGGTCCTCGGTGCGGAATCCGCGGCCGCGCTGGCCGCTCAGGCTGGGGAGCTGGCCGCCTCGCTGGTCGACTCACCGGACATGCTGGGCTACCTCGCGCACAGCACGCAATCGGCGTACGACGCCAGCCGCCCGCACCGCCTCGCCGTCGTCGCCAACAGTGTCGAAGCCCTGCGCACGATGCTCGGGGAAGCCGCTGCGAAGCTTCAAACCCCCAGCGGTGACACGTCGTTCAGCTCACCCAAGGGCTACTACTACTCCTGCCGGCCAGCCGGACCGGTCGCGCTGCTGTTCCCCGGGCAGGGCAGCCAGTACGTCGGGATGGGTGCCGACCTCCCGCAACTCTATGAACCCGCTTTGGCGCCTTGGGAACTCGCGCGTGCCGACCTACTCAACGCCGACCGCGACCTGCACGAGGTCGTCTGGCCCAAGACGGCGTTCAGTGAGGAAGACCGCGCGGCTCAGGCCGCCGAGCTGACCAGGACCGAGTGGGCGCAGCCGGGCATCGGTGCGCACAGCCTGAGCCTGCTGTCGGTCGTGCGCTCGCTGGGCATCGCGCCGGTCGCCGTCGGTGGGCACAGCTTCGGCGAGGTCAGCGCGCTGTGCGCCGCAGGGGTGATCAGCGACGACGTCGCGTTGCTCATCGCCCGCGCGCGTGGTGCGCTGATGGCCCAGGCCGCCGCCAGCAGTGACGGAGCGATGTGCGCCGTGACCGCCCCCGCCGAGCAGGTCGGCAGGCTGCTTGGCGAGTGGGGCCTGTCGGTGGTCATTGCTAACCACAACGCCCCCAACCAGGTTGTGCTCTCGGGCGACAGTGCGGCGATCGCCGACGCCGCGCAGCGGTTCAGCGCTGCGGGTATGAATGCGCGACTCCTCGATGTCGCCACCGCCTTCCACTCCGAGATTGTCAGTTCGGCAGCGGCTCCGTTCGCCTCGTATCTGGCGGGCATTCCGTTCGGCGTGCCGCAGGTGCCCGTCTACGCCAACGCAACGGCTCAGCCGTACGTCGGCAGCGCCGAGCAGATGCAGGCCACGCTGGCTAACCAGATCGCGCAACCCGTGCGGTTCGTCGAGCAGGTTCAGGCGATGTGGTCGGCCGGCGCCCGGACTTTTGTCGAGGTCGGGCCCGGCAGCGTGCTCTCCAACCTGGTCGGCAAGTGCCTGACCGGCCAGGACCACGTCGCGGTCTCCCTCGATGCCAAGGGCAGGAATGGGATTCGGTCGCTGTGGATGGGTCTGGCCCAGCTGGTGGCCGCCGGCGTTCCGATGACCTTCGAAGCCCTGTGGGCCGACTACCGCCACGGTGACGACCCGCGAGCCCGTCCGGCGCCCAAGCTGACGATGAAGCTCAGCGGCACCAACTTCGGCCGTCCAGACCTCAACGACGAGCCGCTACAGCGGCCCGCTGAAGAATTTGAGACATCCACCCCCCGCAGTGACCACAACGGCCACGCGACCGTATCGGAGCCCACAATGACAGCAGCTCATCCAAACGTTCCCGCGGCGAACGGGTCGCCGGCGCACGTCCCGGCGCACGTCCCGGTGCCGGTTCAGCCCGCCGCCGTCCCGGTGCCGGTTCAGCCCGCCGCCGTCCCGATGGTGACCTCGCCCCTGATGTCGGGTCCCGGCGCCGAGATGGTGACGCACATGGTCGGTGCGCTGGGCAGCATGCAGCAGACCATCGCCCACCTGCAGGGCCTGCTGCAGACCCTGGTCTCCAGCACCGGGATGACGCCGATGCCGGTCACCCAGTTGGCCTTTCCCGCCGCAACCACGGTGGTGCCGGCTCAGCCCGTAGCTTCGTATGGCGTGGCGGCCACTCCGGCTCCGCCCGTGGCCCCGCCGCCCGCGCCGGCCATGCCCGCGCCGCCTGCGGCTCCGCCGGCCCCGGTCAGCGCCCCGCCCGCGCCGGTACCCGCAGCCCCGACGCCGGTGGCCGCTCCTGCTGCTGTCGCGACGATGCCCGCGCCGCCCGCGCCGGCTCCTGTTGCTGCCGCTCCGGTTGCGGTGGCTGTAGCGCCCGCGCCGGCCGCTGCGGTAGCCGTTGCGCCGGCCCCGGCCCCGGCCCCGGCTCCGGCCGCGGCGGGGGTGGATCTGGTGGGGGACATGTTGGCGGTGGTGGCCGACAAGACCGGTTATCCGGTGGAGATGCTGGATCTGTCGATGGCGCTTGAGGCGGATCTGGGGATCGACTCGATCAAACGGGTGGAGATTCTGTCGGCGGTGCAGGATCGGGTTCCGTCGTTGCCTGAGGTGGAGACGGCGACGATGGCGGCGTTGGTGACGTTGCAGGAGATCGTCGAC
>NZ_JRMM01000030.1:0-35501 GCF_000972905.1 Mycobacterium sp. UM_Kg27 | reverse complement strand
TGTGTATAAGAGACAGCCAGGAACGGCAATGCGATTGCGGCGGTGGCCTTTACCGCCGCCGCCAGCGCCACCAGCGTTATCCCGGCCAGGTGGCGGCGTTCGAGGGTCAGCGCGATCCCGGCGATCACCAGGCCGACCATCAGCATCTCGTTGTGGACCCCGCCCATCAGGTGGATGATCACCAGCGGGTTGAGCACGGCCAGATACAGCGCCGCAGGCGCGCTGCCACCGACGCGGGTGGCCACCCGGGGGGCGGCCCAGATCAGCAGCGCCAGCCCGGGCAGCATGCACAAGCGCAGCAGCATGGTGCCGGCCACCACGTTGTTGCCGACCAGCATCGTGACGAGCTTGGCGACCAGGATGAACGCCGGGCCGTACGGTGCCGTCGTCGCCGCCCAGATCGGGCTGACATCGTCGAGCAGGGGGTTGGGGTTGTCGACCGGCCCCACCAAGTAGGGGTCGAATCCATCCCGCAGCAGGGCGCCCTGGGCCAGATAGGAATAGGTGTCGCGGCTGAACACCGGGACCGACAGCAACAACGGCGCCAGCCAGAAGCCGGTGGTGGCGATCAACGTGTAGGTGCTCACGGTGCCCTCGATCACCCGCCGCCCCAGGCCGAGCCAGGCCACCAGCATCACCGCGACCCCGGCCCACAGCAGCACCGACGACAGCACCAGGCCGTGGCCGAAGCGCAGCCAGGACAGATGCAGCCCGTCCAGCACCGGGTCCTGGATGCGGGTGCTGCCGGCGCCCAAGCCGCCCAGCGTGATCAGCAGGGCGCCCAGGCAGCCGAGCCACGCCGCTCCGGCCTGCTCGCCGGCGGCGAACTGCCGCAGTCGGGATAGGCCGCTGACGGCGTCGCGGGACGCACCGGGGACCGGTGGGGTGGTGGGATTCGACATCGGCGCTCCGGGCGATCAGGCGGACCGGTCGGCGACCCGGCGAGCCAGGTCGGTCAGTCCGGCTTTGGCAACCTCGTCAATGGGTGCGGCCGCCAGCGCGGCCAGGGCGCGGCGGGTCAGCAGATCGATACGGTCCTCCACGGCTGCCAGCGCGCCGACCGCCTCGATCATCTCGCACAGTTCGCGGACCTGCGCCTCGGTCAGCGCGGTGCCGATCGCGCTGCGTAACCGATTGGCCGCTACCGGATCCGACTTGTCGGCCAGCTCAACGGCCTCAGCCAGCAGCACGGTGCGTTTGCCCGAACGCAGGTCGTCGCCGGAGGGCTTGCCGGTCACCGCCGGATCGCCGAACACCCCCAGCACGTCGTCGCGCAGCTGGAACGCCACGCCCAGGTCGGTGCCGAGTTCGTGGAACAGCGCGTGGATGTCGGGCCGGTCGGCCGCGGCGGCCACGCCCAGCTGCAACGGCCGCACCACCGTGTAGGAGGCGGTTTTATAGGTGTTGACGCGCATCGCCGAGGCGATCGAGTCCACCCCGCTGGATTCGGCGACGATGTCGAGGTACTGGCCGCCCAGCACCTCGGTCCGGATGTCCGACCAGACGCCCCGCACGCGCCGCCGGGCGTCGGCCGGCAGATCGGCCCCGGCGACGATGTCGTCAGCCCACACCAGCGCCAGGTCGCCGAGCAGGATGGCAGCCGACATCCCGAACTGGTCGGCCGATCCGCGCCATCCGCGGGCGCGGTGCAGCTCGGCGAACTTGCGGTGGGTGGTGGGGCTGCCGCGTCGGGTGGCTGAGGCGTCGATCACGTCGTCGTGCACCAGCGCGCAGGCGTGCAGCAACTCCAGCGCGGAGAACAGCAGCAGTTCGCCGTCGTCGGCATCACGTCCGGTGATGGCACGCCAGCCCCAGTAGGCGAACGCCGGGCGCAGTCGTTTGCCGCCGATGAGCACGAATTCTTCGAGGCCGGTGATCAACGCCTCGTAGTCGTCGCCGATGTAGGCGGTCTCGGTGCGGCGGGTGCGCAGGTGGGAGCGCAGCGTTTCGGTGACGGCCGCGGCCAGCTCGGCGGCCGACGGTGTAGTCGCTGCGGATGCCTTGAAACTCAGCTCGGCGCCCCTTTCTGTGCTGCCCGGCCGGGGACCCCCAGCGTGGGTCCAGCGTAGAGTGTGCCACCACAGCCGGGGGGACTGCGGCCGGTAGCGGCCGGAGGCGGCCAACGCTGCCCGTTCCTGCCCTGTGGCACTGTTGACTGTCTGTTGACTGTCTTTCATGAGGAGCTGGTACGTGACCTTGAACACCGTCGCACTCGAGCTTGTCCCACCGAACGTGGAAAAGGGCCCCGAGCAGACGATCGAAGAGGCGCACAAGGTTGTGCGGTTTGCGGCCGAGGCCGGCCTCGAGGGGCGGATCCGCCACATCCTGATGCCGGGGATGATCGACGAGGACGATGACCGCCCGATCGAGATGAAGCCCAAGCTCGACGTGCTGGACTTCTGGAACGCGATTCGGCCCGAGCTGCCGGGCATGGCCGGGTTGTGCACTCAGGTCACCTCGTTCTCCGACGAGGCGGCGCTGCGGAGCCGGCTGGGTGACCTGACCGGCGCGGGGATCGAGGGCGTGGTCTTCGTCGGCGTGCCCCGCACCATGGCCGACGGCGAGGGGGCGGGGGTGCCGCCGACCGACGCGCTTGCGACCTTCCGCGCCGACGTGGCCAACCGCGGCGTCATCTTGATTCCCACCCGGGCCGACGAGATCGGCCGGTTCAACTTCAAATGCGAGCGCGGGGCGACGTTCGGGCTGACCCAGCTGCTGTATTCCGACGCGATCGTGCCGTTCCTGACCGAGTTCGCCAAGCACAGCGAAGCGCGCCCGGAACTGTTGCTGTCGTTCGGCTTCGTGCCGTCGTTCGAAAACCGGATCGGGCTGATCAACTGGCTGATTCAGGATCCGGGCAACGCGGCGGTGGCCGCCGAACAGGACTTCGTCAAGACGCTCGCCGACAGTGACCCCGACCAGCGGTGCAAGCTGATGCTCGACCTGTACAAGCGGGTGATCGACGGCGTCGCCGACCTGGGCTTCCCGCTGAGCATCCATTTCGAGGCCACCTACGGGGTGTCCGCGGCGGCATTCCGCACCTTCGCGCAGATGCTGGAGTACTGGTCGCCCGAGACCCGCTGATCCTCAGCCGGCGCTGTCGTCGGGGGAGCGCAAGCGCGGCGAGCGGTCCCGCCCGTACCAGGCGATTGCCGCGACCGCGCCCGCCGCGGCAAGCGTAGACAGGGTCAGCCACAGCGCCGCGTGGGCGAAGGAGCGGGTGCTGGGATCGGTGTAGCGGGCTTGGGCGCTCATGGTGCTCACCACGCCTGGCTTGAGCCGCCACTGCACGGTGTCACTGCCGATGCGTTCGCCGTTGGTGGAGGTCACCTCGCCGGGGAACGCGACGCTCAACGCGACGTCGGCCTCCGGGTCGCCCAGCGAGGTGAGATCCACCCGGCCTTCCAGGATCACCAGGTTGCCGGCGCGGCGCAGCGAGAGGTCCACCCCGGCTGCGTCGCGGTGCATTTGGGCCAGCTGCGGCAGTTCGGCGAAGGTCAGGTCGGAGAACACCGCCTGCGAGCCGACGTAGCCGTCCCTGCTGTAGTTGGAGATCGCGACCTTCTGCGGGAACGGCAGGTCGGCGGTGAGCTTGGGGCCGGTGTCGTTGTCGTTGCGCGGCTTGGCCGCAACGACGATCTGGCCGGAGACCTGATCGTTGGGGGAGACGGTGATGTTGGCCCGGATACGCACGCACCCGGCCAACGGCGCCGCGATCAGCAGGAGCGCGACCAGGGCCACCAGGCGACGGTAGGTGCCCCACTGTCGAAACCGGCGCTGAGCGGGCGCGGGAACGGGTTGCCGAGCGGGCTGTAGCGAACGCCGAACATGCACGACGTCATCGTGCCAGACCAGTCGGCGGGTCCGGTGACGACGCGGCGCTTGGCTACAACGGCAGCGCCCGGCCCAAGATGGCGAATGGCCGGGGATCGCCGGCGAAGTGATGACCGCGGATGACGTCGGTGAAGCCCAGCCGCCGGTACAACCGCCAGGCGCGGTTGTCTTCGCCATTGGTCTCCGGTGTGGACAGCAGCACGTTGGCTTCGGGCCGCCCGGCCAGCAGACGGCGCGCCAGGGCCTCACCCAGGCCGCTGCCCTGCGCGCGCGGCGCGACATGCAATTCGGTCAGCTCGAAGTAACTGGCCATCAGCCGCGCGATGTCGGAATGGGGCAGGCCGCGGCGCTGCAGGCCCAGCACCACCTGCTGCTGCCACCACTGGTCGGGCGCGCCGCAGTAGCCGTAGGCCACACCCAGCAGCTGGGCGCCTTTCGGTCCGCCCGGCGCGGCGTCCAGCTGACGAATCTCACCGACGTCGCCGGCTTGGTTGTCGGCGAAGGCGGCCACCGCCCGCCAGCCACTGCGGCGGGTGTGATCGAGCCACATCGCGGCGCGTTGGCTCTCGGTGCCCGGCGGGTAGCCCATCGCAGTGACGTAGACGCGCAGCGCCGCACCGAGGTGATCGGCCATTTCGCGCGGCGATATGTCGAGGAGGAAGGTCACCAACGTGCAGGTTCCTTTCCCGCAGAAGTGGGAGCGTGCGCGATGCCGGAGTCCCATTATCGGCGATTGCGTCCGGCGGCGTCGGCCGTTGTGGATCGGCATCGCCACGCCGCCGCTACAATCGGCTGGTGAAGCCTGTGGTACGGCGCAGGCCTACCTCGTATTATCAGTGTTAGCTGCCCGCACCAGTCCGTATCGCGCCGTGGGCAGTGACATGAGCGGCCGTCGGCAAGGAGGGACGAATGCCACTCTCCGATCATGAACAGCGCATGCTCGACGAGATCGAGAGCGCGCTGTACGCCGAGGACCCCAAGTTCGCTTCCAGCGTTCGCGGCGGTGCCCTGCGTACCCCGACCACCCGCCGAAGGGTGCAGGGTATGACCTTGTTGGTGGTCGGTCTGGTGATGCTGGTCTCGGGTATCCCGTTCTATGCGACCACCGTCAATTCGGCGTTTCTGATTCTGAGTGTGCTGGGCTTCGTGGTCATGTTCGGTGGGGTGGTGTTCGCCATCACCGGCAACCACGCGGCCGCCGGCCGCGACGGTGCGGCGAAGCCGGGCGGTGGCGCGCAGCGGCGCGTCAAGGGTGGCGGCGGCACGTTCGCCAGCCGCATGGAAGACCGTTTCCGTCGCCGGTTCGAGCCGTAGGCCGATCCAGCGGCACGTGATGTAGAAGGGGCAGCCGATCGGCTGCCCCTTTTTTTCTGCGCGGTCGTCTGCGCGGTCGTGGCGCGGTCATGGCGCGGTGGCCGCGGGGCGGGTCTCCGGGGAGCACTTCGGGCGCGCGCCCCACCCCGCCCCACTTTCCTTCCATCCGCTCTGACCTGGGTTTTTGACGCCCGATCGGGCTCCATTTGGCATGCCTGGGCGGCAAGATGGCCGATCCGGTGGGGCGTTGCGGTGGATTAGGCCTAGGAAATGGTGCGTAGTGGGGGATTGTGGGGTATCGTGGGCTGACGATGTCGACATGGCGGGAGGTGGCCGATGTTCCTCGGCACCTATACGCCCAAGCTCGACGACAAGGGGCGGCTGACACTGCCCGCCAAGTTTCGTGATGCGCTGGCAGGAGGGCTGATGGTCACCAAGAGTCAGGACCACAGCCTGGCCGTGTATCCCCGCGCGGAGTTCGAGCAGTTGGCCCGCCGGGCGGCCAAGGCTTCGCGCAGCAACCCGGACGCGCGAGCATTTCTGCGCAACCTGGCCGCCGCCACCGACGAACAGCACCCCGACGCCCAAGGCCGGATCACCCTGTCGCCCGACCACCGTCGCTACGCCAACCTGTCCAAGGAATGCGTGGTCATCGGGTCGGTCGACTACCTGGAGATCTGGGACGCACAGGCCTGGAGCGACTACCAGCAGACGCACGAAGAGAACTTCTCCGCGGCCAGCGATGAAGCACTCAGCGACATCATCTGAGGCGCACGCCCGTGCCTCGTGGCCTCTGTCCGAACCGACCCTGACGTACTTCCCCAACGTCAGGTTCGTGCCGTCGGGCAGGGACCTCGAGGTAAGGGCCTGCGGGCGAGTCGCGCGCAGTGTGGCCGGGCGACCGGGCCGGGCGCCGGCCGCACTTCGTGCCCATCACTGGCCGCATCAGGGAGGTGTTGCTGTGGCCGCACAGGGCGAATTCGGGCATGTACCGGTGCTGTTGGAGCGTTGCGTAGAACTGCTGGCTCCGGCATTGACCCGCCGATCGCCTGACGGCCGGGGCGCGACCCTGGTGGACGCCACCCTCGGCGCCGGCGGACATACGGAGCGGTTTCTGAGCCAGTTCCCCGGCCTGCGCGTCATCGGTCTGGACCGCGACACCACCGCACTTGACATCGCCAGTGCCCGGTTGGCCCGCTTCGCCGATCGATTCCAGACAGTGCGCACCCGATACGACGGCATTGCTGAAGCGCTGACCGAATCAGGCTTGGCCGCAACCGGATCGGTAGATGCGGTGTTGTTCGACCTCGGGGTGTCCTCGATGCAGCTCGACCGGGTGGAGCGCGGCTTCTCCTACGCGCAGGACGCGCCGCTGGATATGCGGATGGACCCGCAGGCCGACCTCACCGCCGCCGACATCGTGAACACTTACGACGCGGCGGCGCTGACCGACATTCTGCGGCGCTTCGGGGAGGAGCGTTTCGCCTCGCGGATCGCCTCCTACATCGTGCGCCGGCGGGCCCACACCCCGTTCACCTCGACCGGGGAACTGACAGAGCTGCTCTACGAGGCGATTCCAGCGCCGGCGCGACGCACCGGGGGACACCCGGCCAAACGCACCTTTCAGGCGCTGCGCATCGCGGTCAACGGCGAACTGGACTCACTGCGGGATGCGTTGCCGGCGGCGCTGGATGCGCTGGCGGTGGGTGGACGGGTGGCGGTGATGTCCTACCAGTCGTTGGAGGACCGCATCGTCAAGCAGCAGTTCGCTGCGGCCACCGCGTCGCGCACACCGGTGGGGCTCCCGGTCGAATTACCCGGTGACGAACCAAGATTCATCACGCTGACGCGGGGCGCCGAGAAGGCCGAGGCGGATGAGGTTGAACGTAACCCACGAGCGGGCTCGGTCAGGCTACGTGCGGTTGAGCGGGTCCAGGCCGGCCCGGTCGTGGCATCGAGGGGGAAGTGATGGCGACTAAGCGCAAGCCCGCGGTACGGCAGGGCGACCGTCGCCGTAACCCCGAGAGCGCAACCCGGACCGGCCCGCGGCGGGTCGCTGAGCAGACGCAGGCCCGAGGCCCACGGCGGCAGCGTGGGACCACGCCTACGGCGGGTCGCGAATCACCGCCGGGCACCGGCCCGCAGAAAGCGGCGTCGCTTCGTCCCGACCCCAGGCCGGTGCCGCCGAAGAGCACCAAGCAGGCCAAAGCGCGGGCGAAGGCACGCAAGGCCAAGGCACCCAAGGTTGTACGCGTCCCACTGCGCGAACGTCTGATCGCTCGGCTGGCCTCGATCGACCTGCGACCGCGCACGCTGGCGGCCAAGGTTCCGTTCGTCGTGCTGATCATCGGCGCGCTCGGCATCGGGCTGGGAATCACCCTGTGGCTGTCGACGGACGCCGCCGAGCGGTCCTACCAGCTGGGCAACATCCGGGAGCACAACCGGGTCCTCATGCAGCAGAAGGAAGCGCTCGAGCGCGACGTGCTCACCGCCGAATCCGCACCGGCGCTTGCCGAGGCGGCCCGCGAACTGGGCATGATTCCCAGCCGCGACACCGCGCATCTGGTCCAGGACCCGATCGGCAACTGGGTGGTGGTCGGGACCCCGAAACCCGCCGACGGTGCGCCCCCGCCGCCACTGAACACCAAGCTGCCCGACGATGTCGCACCGCCGGCCGAGGTGCCGGTTCGGGTGCCCCCGGCCGGGCCGAAGCTCGACAGCCGGCACCTGCCGGCCGCAGTCCCGCCGGCTCCGGCGGTGCCCGGCGCGCCGCTGATCATTCCGGGCCTGCCGGGAGTTCCCGGCCTGCCTGCGGCCGGGCCATTGCCAGGGCCTGGCGCACAAGAGATCCCGCACCTGACCACGCCTTCGGTCATCCCGTCTGACGTCCTGCCGCCCGTCGCTGTGCCGCCCGGGCCGGTGCTGGCGCCCGAGTCCGTCCTGCCTCCGCAACCCCCGCAACCCCCGCTGCCGCCGGAAGTACCGGCGACGCCGGTGGCTCCGGGAGCCGCGCGATGAGACGGCCCGCGCGGGGAACCGGACCGGCACGTCGCGCCGACGGCTCGACCACAGCCGCCTCCCGAAAGACCCGCCGCTCCGTCACCACGCCCGCCAAGCCGGCCAAAGCCGCCAAGCCCGCTAAGGCGGCGAAAGCGTCCACCACAACCGGACATTCGGCCCGCGAGCGTCGCACCCGCCAAGCCACCGAGATGGGCCTGCGCAGCGCTTCGTTCGTCTTCCGGCACCGCACCGGCAACGCGGTCATCTTCCTGGTACTGGCACTGTCGGCGGCTCAGCTGTTCTACCTGCAGGTGCCGCGGGCCTCCGGGCTGCGTGCCGAGGCCGCCGGACAACTCAAGGTCACCGACGTCCAACAGGCGATGCGCGGCGACATCATCGACCGCACCGGGGACAAGCTCGCGTTCACCATCGAAGCCCGGGCGCTGTCCTTCCAGCCGGTCAAGATCGGCAAGCAGCTTGCCGACGCCAAGAAGAAGGATCCGTCCGCCCCCGATCCGCAGCTGCGGCTGCAGCAGATAGCTAAGGAGATCTCTACCCGCCTCGGTAACAAGCCGGACTCCGCAGCCCTGCTGAAGAAGCTGCGCAGCAACGAGACGTTCGTCTATCTCGCCCGTGCCGTCGACCCCGCGGTGGCCGAGATCATCACCGAGAAGTGCCCTGAGGTCGGAAGCGAGCGGCAGGATCTGCGCCAGTACCCGGGCGGCTCGCTGGCGGCCAACATCATCGGCGGCATCGACTGGGACGGCCACGGGCTGTTGGGTCTGGAGGACTCGATGGACGCGGTGCTGGCCGGAACGGACGGGTCGGTCACCTACGACCGCGGTTCGGACGGCGTGGTGATCCCGGGCAGCTACCGCAATCGGCACAAGGCCGTCAACGGGTCGACGATCCAGCTCACCCTCGACGACGACATTCAGTTCTATGTCCAGCAACAGGTGCAGCAGGCCAAGAACGTCACCGGCGCACACGATGTCACGGCCGTGGTGCTGGACGCCAAGAGCGGCGAGGTGCTGGCGATGGCCGGCGACAACACGTTCGACCCGTCCCAGGACATTGGGCGCCAGGAGGACCGCCAGCTCGGCAACCTGGCGGTGTCCTCGCCGTTCGAGCCGGGCTCGGTGAACAAGATCATCACCGCGGCCTCGGTCATCGAATACGGCCTCGGTCATCCCGACGACGTCCTGCAGGTGCCCGGATCGATCAACGTCGCCGACGTCACCGTCAGCGACGCCTGGGAGCACGGCGTCGCGCCCTACACCCTGACCGGAATCTTCGGGAAGTCCTCCAACGTCGGGACCCTGATGCTGGCTCAGCGGGTGGGGCCCGAGCGCTGGTTCGACATGGCGGAGAAGTTCGGGCTCGGACAGCGCACCGGTGTCGCGCTACCCGGTGAGAGCGCCGGTCTGCTGCCGCCGGTGGACCAATGGTCGGGCAGTTCCTTCGCCAACCTGCCTATCGGCCAGGGTCTTTCGATGACACTGCTGCAGATGGCCGGGATGTATCAGGCCATCGCCAACGACGGCGTGCGGATCCCGCCGCGCATCATCAAGGCGACCATTTCCCCCGACGGCGGCCGCGCCGAGGAACCGCGACCGGAGGGGGTCCGGGTGGTCTCGGAGCAGACCGCGGCGACCGTGCGCAACATGCTGCGCTCGGTGGTGCAACGTGATCCGACCGGTGTTCAGCAGGGCACCGGATGGCAGGCCGCTGTGGACGGCTATCAGATCGCCGGAAAGACCGGCACCGCACAGCAGATCAACCCGGCGTGCGGTTGCTACTACGACGACGTCTACTGGATCACCTTCGCCGGGATAGCGCCGGCGGACAATCCGCGTTACGTCATCGGCCTGATGATGAACAACCCGCATCGCGCCGCGGACGGCTCGCCGGGCACCTCGGCGGCACCGCTGTTCCACAACATCGCCGGGTGGTTGTTGCAGCGCCACAACGTGCCACTGTCGCCGGACCCAGGACCGCCGCTGGTCCTGCAGGCGATGTAGGCGCCACCCCCTGCCGCCGAACCGACCACTGGCGTCCGCAAAAAAAGACGTGATTCCGCCGCGTTGGTGGTGATCGTGCGCTTATTGTGCGGACAACGCGGAGACGAAAAGGGGGTTCCTCGCCGAAGAGAAAGGGTCGATCATGGCCCGAAAAACTATCGCTATTCCGGGTGTTCTCGCCGCGGCGGCAGGCGTCGTCGCGCTGGGGCTGCTCGGCACGCCCATCGCAAGTGACCACCACGCCAGCGGCTGTTTCATGACGAAGCAGGGAACCTGCGAGGAAGTGCCGGACCCGACTCAGTACGGATGTCCGCCCGGGGACTTCCAGTGCATGTTCGACAAGAAGCTCAAGCAGCCACCGCCGCCTTCTGACGGCTGAGGCCGTCGAGCCCACGCGCCTGCGCTGTGGACACGGCCCGCCTGGGTAGTCTCAGGGCCGATCCGGACGACCCGGCCGCAGCGGATGGAGGTGATGTTGGTGCCTGCTGCTCTGCGCCCCGACGTCGGTGCAGGCACGTCGCTGCGGGTGCTCGCAGCGCAGATCGGGGCGGTTGCGGTAGCCGGTGAGGCGGTTCCCGAGCTGCCCATTACCGGGTTGACGCTGCGCGCCCAGGACGTGCGGCCGGGTGACCTGTTCGCGGCGCTGCCTGGCGCGACCACCCACGGGGCACGATTCGCGGCCGACGCGGTCGCCCGGGGCGCGGTCGCGGTGCTTTCCGACGGGGCCGGGGCCGCCGAGATCGCCGACGCTGCAGCGCTACCCGGCATAGCTGTCCTGGTTCATCCGGCGCCCCGATCCGTGCTCGGCGAACTCGCGGCGCAGGTCTACGGACATCCGTGTGAGCAGGTCACCGTCATCGGCATCACCGGGACGTCGGGCAAGACCACCACCACCTATCTGGTCGAGGCCGGGCTGCGGGCTGCGGGTCGCACCGCCGGGCTGATCGGCACGGTCGGCGTCCGCATCGACGGCGTCGATCTTCCCAGCGCTTTGACCACCCCAGAGGCGCCCGCACTGCAGGCGCTGCTGGCCGCGATGGCACAGCGCGGGGTGGACACCGCGGTCATGGAGGTGTCCAGTCACGCCCTGACATTGGGCCGGGTCGACGGCACCCGGTTCGCGGTGGGCGCCTTCACCAACCTGTCTCGCGACCACCTCGACTTCCACCCGACCATGGCCGACTACTTCGAGGCCAAGGCTCGGCTGTTCGATCCGGCGTCGCCACTGCACGCGGCGCGGTCGGTGATCTGTATCGACGACGACGCCGGCGCGGCAATGGCGGCGCGGGCGACCGCGCCGGTCACTGTCAGCGCGACGGGCCGCCCCGCGGACTGGGGGGTGGAGCGGGTGAGCGGGGGCGAGTTCGTCGCCGTCGACCCCGCGGGTGTGCGCCACCCGGTCGGCATCGGCCTGCCCGGCGCCTACAACGTGTCCAATTGCCTTGTGGCGCTGGCTATTCTCGACGCAGTCGGGGTGTCGCCGGAGCAGGCGGCCCCCGGCCTGCGAGAGGCGCGGGTGCCAGGACGGATGGAGTCGATCGATCGGGGGCAGGGCTTCCTGGCGCTGGTCGACTACGCGCACAAGCCCGGGGCGCTGGCGGCGGTGCTGGCAACACTGCGCCAGGAACTGCGCGGCACCACCGGACGCCTGGCCGTGGTGTTCGGCGCCGGTGGCGACCGTGACCAGGGCAAGCGTGAGCCGATGGGGCGGATCGCCGCGGAGTCGGCCGACCTGGTCGTGATCACCGACGACAACCCGCGGGGCGAAGACCCTGCCGACATCCGGCGCGCCGTGTTGGCCGGTGCCGCCGCCGGCAGCGCTCAGGTGGTCGAGATCGGCGACCGGCGGGCCGCGATCGGGCACGCGGTGGCCTGGGCTCAGCCCGGCGACGTGGTGCTGATCGCGGGCAAGGGACACGAGACCGGGCAGACCGCCGCCGGGCACACCCAGCCGTTCGATGACCGGGTGGAGCTGGCCCGGGCGCTGGAAACGCGCGGGGAGCACGGATGATCGCGCTGACCGTCGCGCAGATCGCCGAGATCGTCGGCGGCCGGCTGGCCGACATCACCCCGGAGCAGGCCGAGCGCACCGTGGTCACCGGCCCCGTGGAATTCGACTCCCGCCGGATCGCCCCGGGCGCACTGTTTCTGGCGCTGCCCGGCGCGCAGGCCGACGGCCACGACCATGCGGCGTCGGCGGTCGATGCCGGCGCGGTGGCGGTGCTGGCCGCCCGTCCGGTCGGGGTGCCGGCCATTGTGGTGGAGCCGGTCGCCTCCGACAGTCGATCCGGTGCGCTCGAGCATGACGACGAGGCCGGCTCCGGCGCTGCGGTGCTGGCCGCACTGGCCAAACTGGCCGCCGCGGTGGCCGCCACCCTGGTGGCCGAGGGGCTGACGATCGTCGGCGTGACCGGGTCGTCGGGCAAGACCTCCACCAAGGACCTGATCGCCGCGGTGCTGGCGCCGTTGGGGGAGGTGATCGCCCCGCCCGGGTCGTTCAACAACGAGCTGGGCCACCCGTGGACGGTGCTGCGGGCCGACGAGAACACCGACTATCTGGTCCTCGAGCTGTCGGCGCGGCATCGCGGCAACATTGCCGCGCTGGCGGCGATCGCCCCGCCGCAGATCGCGGTGGTGCTCAACGTCGGGACCGCACACCTGGGCGAGTTCGGCTCCCGCGAGGCGATCGCCGAGACCAAAGCCGAGCTGGCCCAAGCTGTTCCGGAATCCGGCGTGGTGATCCTCAACGTCGACGACTCGGCGGTCGCCGCGATGGCCGACAAGACCGTCGCGCGGGTGGTACGGGTCAGCCGCTCCGCTCCCGCCGACGTGTGGGCCGGGCCGGTGGTGCTCGACGAGCTGGCCCGCCCGCGGTTCACCTTGCACTCGGGCGCAGGCGAATCGGAGGTACGGCTGGGCGTGTCCGGTGATCACCAGGTGGGCAACGCCCTGTGCGCCGCCGCCGTGGCCTTGGAATGCGGTGCCACGCCGCACCAGGTGGCCGACGCCCTGGCCGGTGCCGGACCGGCCTCGGCGCACCGGATGCAGGTCAGCACCCGCGCAGACGGCGTGACCGTGATCGACGACTCCTACAACGCCAACCCCGACTCGATGCGGGCGGCGCTGCAGGCGCTGGCCTGGATCGCCCGCGGTGAGAATCCGGGGGCGAAGCGCCGCAGCTGGGCGGTGCTGGGGGAGATGGCCGAGCTCGGCGAGGACGCAATATCTGAGCATGACCGCATCGGGCGGCTCGCGGTGCGCTTAGATGTGTCTCGTCTCGTTGTCGTCGGAGTAGGGAGATCGATGGGCGCGATGCTGCACGGCGCAGTGATGGAGGGATCCTGGGGCGCCGAAGCCACCGCGGTACCCGACGTCGATGCCGCCCTGGCCCTGTTGCGCGCCGAGTTGCAGGCGGGGGACGTGGTATTGGTCAAGGCGTCGAACTCCGCGGGCCTGACCGCGTTGGCGCAGGCGCTGACCAGCGAAGACCCAGGAGATCGCCGATGATAATGGTCCTCATCGCGGCCGGAGTCGCGCTGCTGGTCGCGATCCTGCTGACCCCCGTGCTGATCCGGGTGTTCACCAAGCAGGGATTCGGCCAGGAGATCCGCGAAGACGGACCGGCCAGCCACCAGCGCAAACGCGGTACCCCGTCGATGGGCGGCGTGGCCATCGTGGCCGGGATCTGGGCGGGCTACCTGGCCGCTGAACTGGCCGGCCTGGTCTTCTACGGCACCGGGCCGACGGCCTCGGGCCTGCTGGTCCTGGGGCTGGCTACCGCGCTGGGCGGCGTCGGGTTCCTCGATGACCTGATCAAGATCCGGCGGTCGCGCAACCTCGGCCTGAACAAGACCGCCAAGACCATCGGGCAGGTCACCGCGGCCACCTTGTTCGGTCTGCTGGTGCTGTGCTTCCGCAACAGCTCCGGTCTGACCCCGGGCAGCCTGCAACTGTCCTATGTGCGCGACATCGCCACCGTCACGCTGCCCGCGGCGGCGTTCGTGCTGTTCGTGATCCTCATCGTCAGCGCCTGGTCGAACGCGGTGAACTTCACCGACGGCCTGGACGGGCTGGCCGCCGGATCCATGGCGATGGTCAGCGGCGCCTACGTGCTGATCACCGTGATGCAGCATCGCAACGCCTGCGCGAGCGCCCCTGGACTGGGCTGTTACAACGTGCGCGACCCGCTGGACCTGGCGCTGATCGCCGCCGCGACCGCGGGCGCCTGCATCGGATTCCTGTGGTGGAATGCCGCGCCGGCGAAGATCTTCATGGGCGACACCGGCTCGCTGGCGCTGGGCGGCGTGATCGCCGGAATGTCGATCACCACCCGCACCGAGATCCTCGCGGTGGTGCTCGGCGGGCTCTTCGTCGCCGAGATCACCTCGGTGGTGGTCCAGATCCTGGCGTTCCGCAGCACCGGCCGGCGGGTGTTCCGGATGGCCCCGTTCCACCACCACTTCGAGTTGGCAGGCTGGGCCGAGACCACGGTGATCATCCGGTTCTGGCTGCTCACCGCCATCGCCTGCGGATTGGGCGTCTCCATGTTCTACGGCGAGTGGTTCACCGCCGTTGGTGGCTGAGGTGGCCGGGTTGGCCCCGCTGTCTCCGGGAGCGCGGGTGCTGGTCGCCGGGGCCGGCATCACCGGCCGGGCCATCCTCACCGCGTTGGCGCCGTTCGAGCTGGACCTGACGCTGTGCGACGACAATGTTGCCGCGTTGCACGCCCACCCCGACGTCACGACCTGCAGCCCCGCCGAAGCCGCCGCGCAGATCGGCGGCTACGCGCTGGTGGTCACCAGCCCCGGATTCGGCCCGGACACACCGGTATTGGCCGCCGCCGCAGCGGCCGGCGTGCCGATCTGGGGTGACGTGGAGCTGGCCTGGCGGCTCGACGTCGCGGGCCACTACGGGCCGCCGCGGCGCTGGCTGGTGGTGACCGGCACCAACGGCAAGACCACGACCACCTCGATGTTGTACGCCATGTTGTCGGCCGCGGGCCGGCGTGCCCAGTTGTGCGGCAACATCGGCAGCCCCGTGCTGGATGTGCTGGGGGAGCCCGCCGGCGGTTCAGCGAGGCTCGACGGAGGAGAGCGGAAGCTGGGACCGCCGCATGAATCCGACGAGCTGGCCGTGGAGCTGTCCAGCTTCCAGCTGCACTGGGCCCCGTCGTTGCGCCCCGAGGCCGGCGCGGTGCTCAACATCGCCGAGGACCACCTGGACTGGCACGGCAGCATGGCCGCCTACACCGCCGACAAGGCCCGCGCGCTGGCCGGCCGGGTGGCGGTGGTCGGCATGGACGACGCCCGTGCCGCGGCGCTGCGCGACACCGCGCCTGCCCCGGTCAAGGTGGGTTTCCGGCTCGGCGAACCGGCGCCCGGTGAGCTCGGCGTGGTCGACGGCATGCTGGTCGATCGCGCCTTCGCCGATGAGGTGGCGCTGGCCCCGGTGGCGTCGATACCGGTGCCCGGCCCGGTCGGGATCCTGGATGCGCTGGCGGCCGCCGCGCTGGCCCGCAGCGTCGACGTGCCCCCCGAGGCGATCGCCGCGGCGCTGGCGTCGTTCCAGGTCGGCCGGCATCGCGCCGAACTGATCGTGGTCGACGGCGGGATCAGCTACGTCGATGATTCCAAGGCCACCAATCCGCACGCGGCCGAGGCATCGGTGCTGGCCCACCCGCGGGTGATCTGGGTGGCCGGGGGGCTGCTCAAGGGGGCCTCGGTCGAGCCGACCGTCGCCAGAATCGCTGCTCACCTGGCCGGGGCCGTATTGATCGGCCGAGATCGCGGCGAGGTTGCCAAGGCGTTATCACGACACGCACCGGATGTCCCCGTCGTCCACGTTGTGACGGGCGAGGATATTGATATGGGTGATACTGCTGTGTCTCCAGTTACTCATGTGAAGCGAGTAGCTGATGGGTCCAAAGAGACGCTGGGCTCCCGGGTGATGACCGCGGTGGTGGCCGCCGCCCGCGACCTGGCCCGGCCCGGGGACACGGTGCTGCTGGCGCCGGCGGGGGCATCCTTCGACCAGTTCGCCGGCTACGGTGCCCGGGGCGACGCGTTCGCCGCCGCGGCACGTTCCGCGGCAGGATCGGTGTGATCGGCATCCTGGCCCGGCTGCGGCGCGACGCCGGGGCCGCAGACGCCTCCTCCGACGAAACCGCTGTCACGGCCGCCAAGCCCGAGCCGCGCACCCGGTTCGGCGCCTGGCTGGGCCGGCCGATGACGTCGTTCCATCTGATCGTGGCGGTGGCCGCGCTGCTGACCACGCTCGGCCTGATCATGGTGCTGTCGGCCTCCGGGGTGGAGTCCTACGGCACCGATGGATCGGCGTGGCGGATCTTCGGCAAGCAGGTGCTGTGGACCGTGATCGGGTTGGTCGGCTGCTACGTGGCGTTGCGGATGCCGGTCCGGTTCATGCGGCGCATGGCTTTTGCCGGTTACGCCTTCACCATCGTGCTGCTGGTGCTGGTGCTGATCCCGGGCATCGGCACCTTGTCCAACGGTTCTCGCGGCTGGTTCGTCATCGCCGGCTTCTCCATGCAGCCCTCCGAGCTGGCCAAGATCGCCTTCGTCATCTGGGGTGCACACCTGTTGGCCAGTCGGCGCATGGAGCGGGCGACGCTGGGCGAGATGCTCGTCCCGCTGGTGCCGGCCGCCGTGGTCGCGCTGGTGCTGATCGTCGCCCAGCCCGACTTGGGGCAGACGGTCTCGCTGGGCATCATCCTGCTGGCGCTGCTGTGGTACGCCGGTCTGCCGTTGCGGGTGTTCCTCACGTCCCTGACGGCCATTGTCGCCGCCGCCGCGATCATGGCGGTGACCGAGGGCTACCGTTCCGACCGGGTGCGGTCCTGGCTGGACCCCGACGCCGACCTGCAGGGCGCCGGTTATCAGGCGCGTCAGGCGAAGTTCGCACTGGCCAACGGCGGCATCTTCGGCGACGGTCTGGGCCAGGGCACCGCGAAATGGAACTACCTGCCCAATGCGCACAACGACTTCATCTTCGCCATCATCGGCGAGGAGCTCGGCTTCATCGGCGGCTTCGGGCTGCTGGCGCTGTTCGGGTTGTTCGCCTACACCGGCATGCGGATCGCCAAGCGCTCCGCGGACCCATTCCTGCGGCTGCTGACCGCCGCCACCACGATGTGGGTGATCGGTCAGTCGTTCATCAACGTCGGCTATGTGATCGGGCTGTTGCCCGTCACCGGAATTCAGCTGCCGCTCATCTCTGCCGGCGGAACCTCCACGGCGACAACGCTGTTCATGGTCGGCATCATGGCCAACGCGGCCCGGCACGAACCGGAGGCCGTGGCGGCGCTGCGGGCCGGCCAGGACGACCGGATGAACCGGATACTGCGGCTGCCGCTACCCGAGCCCTACTCGCCGACCCGTCTTGAGGCTTTGCGTGACCGGCTGCGGACACGCTCACGGCCGGCCGCACGGCCACGAACGGCCCAGACGAGCGGACAGGCGCCGGCGCGGTCGGGCCGGCAGCGCGCCGCAGCGCAGGCGCCGGCCCGGGCAGCCGGTCGAGGCGCCGGGCGTGCAGGGCAAAATGGAGGCGGCCGGCGTCACGCCGGGGCGCGTCCGACTGGCGGACGCGTACGCGCATTGGAAGGTCAGCGATAGGGGAGTGAACGACTCGGTCATCTCATCGGACCGCGGTGCGTCGTTATCGGTAGTCCTCGCCGGCGGGGGCACTGCCGGCCATGTCGAACCTGCGATGGCGGTCGCGGACGCGCTGCGCGCACTGGACCCCGACGTCCGGATCACCGCGTTGGGCACCGCCCGCGGCCTGGAGAACCGGCTGGTGCCGGCCCGTGGCTACGACCTGGAGTTGATCACCCCGGTGCCATTGCCCCGCAAGATCAATGCCGACCTGGCCCGGCTGCCGCTGCGGGTGCTGCGTGCGGTCCGGGAGACCCGGGCGGTGCTGCGCGACGTGCAGGCCGACGTGGTGATCGGCTTCGGCGGCTACGTGGCGCTGCCGGCATATCTAGCCGCGCGGGGTCTCGGTGCCAAGCGGGTGCCGGTGGTGATCCACGAGGCCAATGCCCGCGCCGGCCTGGCCAACCGCGTCGGCGCCCGGGGCGCGCAACGGGTGCTGTCCGCAGTTCCTGATTGCGGTCTGGCCCACCCCGAGGTGGTCGGGGTGCCGGTCCGGGCGGCCATCACCACCTTGGACCGGGCCGCGCTGCGGTCGGCGGCCCGCGCCGAGTTCGGCTTCGCCGACGACGCCCGGGTACTGCTGGTATTCGGCGGCTCGCAGGGCGCCCGCTCGATCAACCAGGCGGTGGCCGGGGCGGCCGAACAACTCGCTGCCGCCGGTGTTTCGGTGCTGCACGCGCACGGCCCGAAGAACACCCTGGACCTGCCGGAAGCCGGCGCGGGCGATCCGCCGTACGTCGCGGTGCCCTATCTGGACCGGATGGACCTGGCCTATGCGGCCGCCGACCTGGCGATCTGCCGCTCCGGGGCGATGACGGTTGCCGAAGTGTCGGCGGTCGGGCTGCCCGCGGTGTACGTCCCGCTGCCGATCGGCAACGGGGAACAGCGCCTCAACGCGCTTCCGGTGGTCAATGCCGGGGGCGGAATCCTGGTCGACGACGCCGCGCTGACGCCGGATTTCGTGGCCGAGACGGTCGCGGGGCTGCTCACCGACACCGCGCGGCTGGCCGCGATGACCAGCGCCGCGGTCCTGGCCGGGCACCCCGAGGCTGCCCGCCGGGTCGCTTCCGTCGCACTGGATGTCGCGAGCGCAGCGAGGGACGGCCAGTGAGCGGCATGAGCGGGGTCGCACTGGATGTCGCGAGCGCCCGGCGGTCTGGGAGCCGGGCATGAGCTCCGACCGGCTGCCACCGGAGCTGAGCCGGGTACACATGGTCGGTATCGGCGGCGCGGGCATGTCCGGAATCGCCCGCATCTTGCTGGACCGCGGGGGGCTGGTCTCGGGCTCGGATGCCAAGGAGTCCCGCGGGATTCACGCACTGCGGGCCCGCGGCGCGCAGGTGCGGATCGGTCACGACGCGTCGGCCCTGGATCTGCTGCCCGGTGGGGTCACCGCCGTCGTCACCACCCACGCGGCGATTCCCAAGACCAACCCCGAGCTTGTCGAGGCGCGGCGTCGCGGCATCCCGGTGGTGTTGCGACCGGCGGTGCTGGCGAAGTTGATGGCCGGGCGCACCACGCTGATGGTCACCGGCACCCACGGCAAGACCACGACGACGTCGATGTTGGTGGTCGCGTTGCAGCACTGCGGCTTGGATCCGTCGTTCGCGGTCGGCGGCGAATTGGGTTCTGCCGGTGCAGAAGCCGGCACCAACGCCCATCATGGCAGCGGGCCGCTGTTCGTCGCCGAGGCCGATGAGAGCGACGGCTCGCTGTTGGAGTACACCCCCAACGTGGCGGTGGTGACCAACATCGAGGCGGACCATCTCGACTTCTTCGGCAGTGCCGAGGCCTACACCCAGGTGTTCGACGCGTTCGTCGAGCGCATCGCGCCGGGCGGGGCGGTGGTGGTGTGCGTCGATGACCCCGGTGGGGCCGAGCTGGCCGAGCGCACTGCGGCCCAGGGCATCCGGGTGCTGCGCTACGGCACCGAAGGCGCCGGGACGGCGCCGCTTGACGGCGAGCTGGTCAGTTGGGAGCAGCAGGGGACCGGAGCGGTCGCCGAGATCATGCTGGCCGGAACGGGCGAGCGCAGGGCGATGCGACTGTCGGTGCCGGGACGTCATATGGCACTCAATGCGCTCGGCGCGCTGCTGGCGGCGGTCGAGGTCGGTGCGCCGCTCGATGCGGTGCTCGACGGGCTGGCCGGGTTCGACGGGGTGCGCCGACGTTTCGAGCTGGTCGGGTCGGCAGGCGTCACGGGTTCGGTGCGGGTCTTCGACGACTACGCGCACCATCCCACCGAGATCTCCGCGACCTTGACCGCGGTCCGGGCGCTGCTGAACGAGCGCGGAACCGGGCGCAGCCTGGTGGTGTTCCAGCCGCATCTGTATTCGCGGACAAAGGAGTTCGCCGCCGAGTTCGGCCGGTCGCTGGACGGCGCCGACGAGGTTTTCGTCCTCGACGTCTACGGTGCGCGTGAGCAGCCGTTGCCCGGGGTGAGCGGCGCCAGCGTCGCCGAACATGTCAGTGTGCCGGTGCATTACCTGCCGGACTTCTCGGCGGTGCCCGACGCGGTGGCAGCGGCCGCCGGTCCCGGTGACGTGATCATCACCATGGGCGCCGGCGACGTCACCATGTTGGGGCCGGAGATCGTCAGCGCGTTGCGGGCACGCGCCGATCGGACCCCTCCCGGCAGTCCGGGGGCGCTGTGACCGTCCCGCCTGAGACCCCGGCCGGTCCACCGGAGGATCCGGATGATGCCGCCGACGTTCCAGTAACGGACGCGACGGAGGCCGCCGCCGACACCCCGGAAACGGACGCGGAGGTCGCGGAGGGCGACGTCGCCGCGGATGACGGCCAGGAGGCGGAGGCCGCCGACGAGCCCGCCGAGGTGGAGGGTCCACGACGCCGGGCCCGTCGCGAACGCGCGGAGCGGCGCGCCGCACAGGCGCGCGCCGAGGCCATCGAACAGGCCCGTAGAGAGGCCAAGCGGCGACTGCGCGCCGGTTCTGCCGACGCGCCCAAAGGCGTTCCCCGCGGCACCATTCGTGGGCTGAAGATGGTGCTGGCGGTCTTTCTGGCGGCGGTGCTGGTCGTCGGGCTCGGGCTCATCTTGTACTTCACCCCGCTGATGTCGGTGCGCGATATCGAGGTCACCGGGATCGCGACGGTGACCCGGGAGGAAGTGCTGGAGGTGGCGCGGGTCCGGCACGGAACGCCGTTGCTGCAGATCGACACCGGCAGCGTGGCCGATCGGGTCGCGACCATTCGACGGGTGGCCAGCACCCGGGTGCAGCGGCAGTACCCCTCGGTGCTGGGGATCGCGGTGGTCGAACGGGTCCCGGTGGTCTACAAGGATTTTCCGGACGGCCCGCACCTGTTCGACCGGGATGGCGTCGACTTTGCGACCGGGGCGCCGCCGAGAATGCTGCCGTTCTTCGATGTGGACAACCCTGGCCCGGCGGACCCGTCCACGCTGGCCGCTCTGCAGGTGATGACCTCGCTGGCGCCCGAGGTGGCCGGCCAGATCAGCCGGGTGGCCGCCCCGTCGGTGGCGTCGATCACCCTGACGCTGGCCGATGGCCGGGTGGTGGTGTGGGGCAACACCGACCGCACCGCGGAGAAGGCACAGAAGCTGGCGGCGTTGCTGACCCAGCCCGGCCACACCTATGACGTGTCGAGTCCGGACCTGCCCACCGTCCGGTAGCGCCGTCGAACGACCCGTCGGTGGCCTGCGAGTGTGAATCCGGCTGCACGGCACGCGGAAATCCCGTCGCCGGGTTCGCACTCGGTGAAGGTTCGCGGGCGGGAAGCCCCCGCCCGACAGGAAAATTCACCGGGCGTGTCTCGGCGCGTCGGCGCCGATGAGGGCGCAGGCGGTCCTACTGTGGCGGTTGCGCGGAACAACTTGACATAACTCTAAGCCTATGGTTGAGGTTGAGGGTTTTGTCGAAGACAGAATCGGGAGTTCCGCGCCAAGCCCGGCCCGAAGAGGACTCCAATCCCACCAGGGAGGAAGACGAACGATGACCCCACCGCACAACTATCTGGCCGTCATCAAAGTCGTGGGTATCGGTGGTGGCGGCGTCAACGCCGTCAACCGGATGATCGAGCAGGGCCTCAAGGGCGTTGAGTTCATCGCGATCAACACCGACGCGCAGGCATTGCTGATGAGCGACGCCGACGTCAAACTCGACGTCGGCCGTGACTCCACCCGCGGGCTCGGCGCCGGCGCCGACCCGGAAGTGGGCCGTCGCGCCGCCGAAGACGCCAAGGATGAGATCGAGGAGCTGCTGCGCGGCGCCGACATGGTGTTCGTCACCGCCGGGGAGGGCGGCGGCACCGGCACCGGCGGCGCCCCGGTGGTCGCGACCATCGCGCGCAAGCTCGGCGCACTGACCGTCGGTGTGGTCACCCGGCCGTTCTCCTTTGAGGGCAAGCGGCGCAGCAACCAGGCCGAGAACGGCATCACCGCGCTGCGGGAGAGCTGCGACACCCTGATCGTGATCCCCAATGACCGGCTGCTGCAGATGGGCGACGCCCAGGTCTCGCTGATGGACGCGTTCCGCAGCGCCGACGAGGTGTTGCTCAACGGTGTCCAGGGCATCACCGACCTGATCACCACGCCCGGCCTGATCAACGTCGACTTCGCCGACGTCAAGGGCATCATGAGCGGCGCCGGCACCGCGCTGATGGGCATCGGATCGGCCCGCGGTGACGGCCGGGCGCTCAAGGCCGCCGAGATCGCGATCAACTCGCCGCTGCTGGAAGCCTCGATGGAAGGCGCCCAGGGCGTGCTGATGTCGGTCGCCGGCGGCAGCGACCTGGGGCTGTTCGAGATCAACGAGGCGGCATCGCTGGTGCAGGACGCCGCGCACCCCGAGGCCAACATCATCTTCGGCACCGTGATCGACGACTCCCTCGGCGACGAGGTGCGGGTCACGGTGATCGCGGCCGGCTTCGACTCGGCGGGCTCCGGACGCAAGCCGGTGACCGGTACGCCCGGCGCGGCTCGGCACGCGATGGCGCCCGGACAGGCCGGCAAGGTCACCACGTCGCTGTTCGACCCGGTGGATGCGGTCAGTGTGCCGGCGCCCACCAACGGTGCGACGGTCAGTGTGGGCGGGCGCAATGGTGACGACGGCTGCGACGACGACGACGTCGACGTGCCGCCCTTCATGCGCCACTGACCTTCGGGCTTCGGCGCGGTGACGTTTCGCATCCGGCGGGTGACGACCACCCGCTCCGGTGGTGTGTCGAAGGCTCCGTTCGACAGCTTCAACCTCGGCGACCACGTCGGCGATGACCCGGCCGCGGTGGCGGCTAATCGCGCACGGCTGGCCAAGGCCACCGGCCTCGGTCCCGATCGGCTGGTGTGGATGAACCAGGTGCACGGTGATCATGTGGCGGTCGTCGACGGGCCGCGCGACACCCCGTTCGACGCCACCGATGCTCTGGTCACCACGGAGCCCCGGCTGGCGATGGTGGTGGTGACCGCCGACTGTGTTCCGGTGCTGATGGCCGACGCGCGGGCCGGGGTGGTCGCGGCAGTCCATGCCGGCCGGGTCGGCGCGCAGCATGGCGTGGTCGCTCGCACGCTGGAGTCCATGCTGGCGGCCGGGGCACACGCTGGCGACATTTCGGTTTTGCTGGGCCCAGCGGTCAGTGGACTGCACTACGAGGTGCCCGCTGAGATGGCCGACGAGGTCGAGGCGGCGCTGCCGGGCAGTCGCACCGTCACGTCGGCGGGCACTGTAGGGCTGGACCTGCGGGCCGGAATCGCGCGTCAACTAAGGGGATTGGGCGTGCAGGCCATCGACGCCGACCCGCGTTGTACGGCGGCGGACCCGAAATTGTTCAGTCACCGTCGCGACGGACTCACCGGCCGGCTGGCGTCGCTGGTCTGGCTGGAATGAGTCCGCGGTAGAGGTCGCTGGAAGGGTGGGTGAAACCGGTGGGAGCTGTCCGCGTGTCGGTGCCGCGTCAACGCGCTCGCTGCCGTTACCGTCACCGTTATTAGTCACTTCAGTCACACCTTCATCACAGTCATCAGCCTAGAAGGGTCCAAGGATGAGCACACTCCACAAGGTCAAGGCCTACTTCGGGATGGCTCCTATGGAGGACTACGACGACGACTACTACGACGACGGCGATGACCGCGCCGGGTCGCGTGACTACGCGCCCCGGGCGGAGCGATTCGGCGAGGATGTTTTCGACCGGGTAGGCGGCCGCTCGGAGGGCCGCTACGACGATCGCGACTACGACGACGTGCCCGGCGGCTACCGGGGCGGCTACGACGACGACGCCCGCGACCCCCGCTACCGCGCGCGTGAGTTCGACCGGCCCCGTGACTTCGAGCGCCGGTTCTCCTCGCTGCGCGGCTCGACCCGCGGCGCCCTGGCGATGGAGCCGCGCCGGATGGCCCAGATGTTCGACGAGAGCAGCCCGCTGTCGAAGATCACCACGCTGCGGCCCAAGGACTACAGCGAAGCCCGCACCATCGGCGAGCGGTTCCGCGACGGCACCCCGGTCATCATGGACCTGGTGTCGATGGACAACGCCGACGCCAAGCGGCTGGTCGACTTCGCGGCGGGGCTTGCCTTCGCCCTGCGCGGCTCTTTCGACAAGGTCGCGACCAAGGTGTTTCTGCTGTCTCCGGCCGATGTCGACGTCTCCCCGGAGGAGCGTCGCCGCATCGCCGAGACCGGCTTCTACGCCTATCGGTAGGCTGGAACGGCAGTCGAGCCGGTCAGCACTGCTGATGCGGGCACACCCTCGTCAGTAAGGTCGCATTCCGTTGGCGCTGTTCTTCACGATTCTTGGTATCGCGCTATTTGTCTTCTGGCTGTTGCTGATCGCCCGGATCGTCATCGAGTTCATTCGCTCGTTCAGCCGTGACTGGCACCCGACGGGTGCCACCGTGGTGATCCTGGAACTGATCATGAGCATCACCGATCCGCCGGTGAAACTGCTGCGACGGCTCATTCCGCAGCTGACCATCGGGGCGGTGCGGATCGACCTGTCGATCATGGTGCTGCTGCTGATCGCGTTCGTCGGCATGGAGCTGGCCCTGCAGCACGCCGCTTAGCGGCGTCAGCGGGGCTCAGACCCGGGTCAGTCGCAACCGCCACGCCTCCGGTCCACGCTCCTCGTAGCCGACCGCCAGCCGGCCACCGCTGCGCTCAGCGAGCTGACGCAGCAGCGGGATCGGGTCGTGCGGGGCCACCAGCAGCAGCGATCCGCCCACCGGAACCGCGTCGAAGGCGCCGAACACCGTGGCATGTCTGATGGCGTGCGGAATCTCGCGCACGTCGAGTTCGGGCATCTCGTCGTCTTCCTCGCCGCAGCCGCAACCGGTGTGGCCGTCGTGCCCGTGGGCGGCGGGCCCGGGCTGGGCCGTGGGAGCGGACCCGGATGCGACGTCATCGAGGCCGGGAAGTTGGGCGGCCAGTGCGGCCAGTGAGACGCCGCTGGCCTGGGCGAGTGCGGGCAGCAGCAGGTCGGCGATCTTGCCCAGCACTGCATCCAGCAGGACGCGCAGCGCCTCGACATGCGCGACCCGCTGAACCCGGTCGGTGCCGTGGGCGATTCGCGCCGCCAGCTGCTCGATCAGGTGGATGTCACCGAGCAGGCCTTCGACCAGCAGCCGCGAGCGCTCGACGCCGGCCAACGCCGGGAATATCAGGCCCACCGCGGCCTGTAACTGCGGTCGTACCGCTCGGTCGAGGGACACCTGCACGGCCCCGAGTGCCTCATCGAAGGTCGGCCCGGCGACCGCGGCGAACAACGCTGCGCCCAGGGCGGCCTGGCGGCCGAGGAGTTCGGCGTAGCGAGATCGGATGTCATCGACGGCTGCCGAGTCCGCTTCGCTGGTCGCCATGACCACGTCATTGGTTGTCATTCCCGAGTGTCCCTCCGGTCGGTTCCGCGCGGTTCGACCTCGTCAGGAATATTTACGGGTCGCGATTGTGAATAATACGGCGCCGGCGGCCGGACCGGTACCCCCGTCGGCCGAGCGCGGCCGTGGGGGGTGGGCGGCCGACACGGTTGGTGCGTAGCGAAATAGCTCACATTTCCCAGGTTGGGCGCCTAAGCACTTTGCTGCCGCCGGCCGGAAGGGTGGAGTCGCAGCCGATTGTCGGCGGTGCCCAGAGGCCCAGTTCCCGGCGGTTTGGCCTCACCGCCATGGCCTCCGGGCACCGCTCACCGGCCGGGATCGCCGATCGTCGGCGGAGCTTGCGTTTGCCAATGCGTGATTTCTGTGGCAGCAATTTGAAATTCACTCTTAATATCGTTCACATTGCCGAGCGCAGCGGCTGATGTGACAGGATGGACGGCAGTTACACACCGCGAGCGTTTTCCCGGTCGACTAACGTGCCCGATCGGCGCTACCAACTACCTGACTCGAGGGGGCAGACGATGCCACTAACACCGGCCGACGTACATAACGTCGCGTTCAGCAAACCGCCGATTGGGAAGCGCGGCTACAACGAGGACGAGGTCGACGCCTTCCTCGACTTGGTCGAGACCGAGCTGACGCGCCTTATCGAGGAGAACGCCGACCTGCGTCAGCGGGTGAGCGAGCTCGACCAGGACTTGGCCGCGGCCCGCGCCGGTGGCGCCGCCCAGCCGATTCCCTCGATCCCGGCCTACGAGCCGGCCCCGGAGCCGGTGGCGCCGCCGCAGCCGGTGGCCGCCGCGCCGGCCGCCGAAGTGCCTGCCGAGGAGCAGCACCTCAAGGCGGCCCGCGTGCTGAGCCTGGCCCAGGACACCGCCGACCGGTTGACCGGCACCGCCCGGGCCGAGTCGGAGAAGCTGATGGCCGACGCCCGCGCCAACGCCGACCAGATCCTCACCGAGGCACGCCAGACCGCGGAGACGACGGTCGCCGAAGCCCGCCAGCGCGCCGACGCCATGCTCTCCGACGCCCAGACCCGTTCGGAGACCCAGTTGCGCCAGGCCCAGGAGAAGGCCGACGCACTGCAGGCCGACGCCGAGCGCAAGCACTCCGAGATCATGGGCACGATCAACCAGCAGCGCACTGTGCTGGAAGGCCGCCTCGAACAACTGCGCACCTTCGAGCGCGAGTACCGCACCCGGCTCAAGACCTATCTGGAATCCCAGCTCGAGGAGCTGGGCCAGCGCGGTTCGGCAGCGCCCGTCGACAGCAGTGCCAGCGGCGACGGCGGCGGCTTCAACCACTTCAACCGCGGCACCAACTGACCGTCGGAGTCGAGTAGTTCGCCCGTCGGACTGGAGGTGAGTCGATGCTGGTCATCGCATTGGTATTGGCGGTAATCGGCCTGGCCGCATTGGTGTTCGCCGTCGTCACCAGCAATGCGCTGGTGGCGTGGGTCTGCATCGGCGCCAGCGTGCTGGGCGTACTGCTGCTGATCGTGGACGCCCTGCGGGAGCGGCGCGCGAACGCCCCGGCGGTCGAGGCCCCCTCGGATGCCGGGGACGCCGTTGAGGAGTCCGAGGTTCCCGCCGACGAGGTCTACGACGCGGCCGATTACGAGGCCGACGATGCCGGCGTCGAGAACTCCGAGGCCGCTGAGGTGGCCGACTTCGACGCTGAGGCCGCCGAGCCAACCGAAGTGGCCGCTGAGGAGCCCGCTACGCACCCGGCCGATTAGCCGCTGTTCGGCCGGTCGTCGGCGCGGCCAGCAGGTCGCGGACTTCGTCGTCGGTGGTCTGGTCAAAGTTGCGATAGACCTGTCCCACCGCGTCGAAGGCCTCGGGGCTGGTGACGCAGACGACGTCGTCGGCTTCCTGGGCGATCTTGCGACATGCGGAGCGTGCCGCCACCGGCACGGCGACGATGATCGACGCCGGTTCGGCCGCCTGGACCACCCGGACCGCCGCCAGCACGCTCGCACCGGTGGCGATACCGTCGTCGACCAAGATCACCACCCGGCCGCGCAGATCGGTCGCCGGGCGGTCGCCACGGTAGGCACGTTCGCGGCGGCGTAATTCGGTGGTCTCGCGCTCGATCACCGACTGCACCACGTCGTCGCCGATAGCCAGGCTGCGGACCACCTCGTCGTTCATCACCACCTGGCCGCCGGCCAGCGCGCCCATCGCCAACTCGGGCTGCTGCGGCACCCCGATCTTGCGGACCAGAAACACGTCCAGCGGCGCTCGCAGGGCAGCGGCGACCTCCCAGGCGACCGGGACCCCGCCGCGGGCTAATCCCAGCACCACCACGCCCTGGGCGCCCGCAGCGGCGGGCAGGGAGTCGGCCAGATAGCCCGTCACCAGCTCGGCCAGGACCCGGCCGGCGTCACGGCGGTCGGAAAAGGTGCGTGGCGCCGGCTGGCGAAGGTACGCGCCTGGACGAGTCATCTCCCCACCGAGCCTACGACGGTTGGGACTTCGGTGATTCAGCTCGGCCATTCCGCAGCCGGTCAAAGCGGAGCCTGATCCGGCCTGCGCGCCCCGAGACGGCAGGGCGGTTGCCCGCCTCTGAGCGACACGTCCGGTCAATCCCGGCTCACCACAGCAGTTGTCGCTCAAAGCCGGGCACCAGCCCACATGGTCGGAGCGGGCCGTAACCGAGGACCCGACTCCGCACAGAAAATGTGTCCGAGGGGGGACTTGGCCACTTACGACACGGGTTCTGACCTGGCGAATCGGTACCTGATCGTCATCCATGCCGGGGTCGACCCACCTCTGACGTCGAGCGGTCGGATTAGCGGTCGAGTTGGGCGGGGGCGAGTCGGCACCCGGCGGCTTGGGCTCCGGCGTGCAGGCGTCGGTCCCAAACGGCGACGATCAGGCCGGGGTCGCCGACTGCCAACGCGCTGGCCAGATGGACAGCGTCGGCTCCGCGCAAGGCATGGGCGCGGGCGAGGCGGCCGGCGTGCTGTTCAATTGTCGCGGTGAGTTCGACTGGGCGGGTGGCGGCCCAGAAGTCCTCCCAGTCACGCTCGGCAGCGGCGAGCTCGGATTCAGTTAGGTCGTGATTGCGGGCTGCTGCAGCGAGTGCGGCGCGGACTTCGGGGTAGGCCAGACGGCTGGACAATGCGGCGTCGCAGCCGTCCCATAGCGCGGACGCCAGCGAGCTCCCTGTCTCGGTGGTGAGAAGTTTGACGAAGGCGCTGGCGTCGAAGTAGACGAGCGGCACCGGTCAGCGCCGCTGGTCGCTGACCTGGTCAGACACCGGCCGCCGCGGCCTGGGCCGGGACCGTCCCGCAGCGACGGGCCGCTGCGCGGTGGCCCTGCCAATCACGCCTTCGGCCGTGAGACGCTCCAAGGTGCCTGCGCTGTCCAGCGCAGCGAGTCGCGCGACCGGAATCCCGCGGTCGGTGATGACGACCTCACCACCAGCCCGAACTCGATCGAGCCAATCGCTAAGGTGCGCGCGCAACTCGGTCACGGATACCTCCACACCGTGAACTGTACACTCGCTGAACCGTGATTTGTACATGTCACTCCTGAGTGTGGCAACGACGACCTGAGAGATTGACCTGCGCAAGCCGGAGGCGAGGTGGCAACGGGCCGGTACACCGATTCGTCCGCGGTGCTGGCGACGCCGAGACGGTCGATATCATGGTGGCTGGTGGCCTTCCGTCCAAGCTGCATCCGAAGGTGTTGCGGCGGAAGGTGTTTGCCGTCCCCGGTGGGACTTCGGCGCAGCTGGCGTTCGTGGTCAGCTGCATGGAGGCGGCAGCGCCTCGGTGTCGGACGCCGGGTCTAGCTTGCAGCAGCGGGCTCTTGAATTCTCTGCTTGAGGTGCTGTGTGCGGTGACTGCTGGCGATCGCCTTCATTGGCGTTCTGTTGCCAGCGACCCGATTGAACGACTCTCCCAGTAGTAACAGTTGGCCTGAGTCGCGAAGAACCTCGACATGCCTTGGATCGTATTCGTATGACGGAGCGTGCTTCAAGCTGGTGTAGGCGTCCCAGAACAGTTGGCTCCACATGTTTAGTTGGTGGCATTACCCCGAGACCGTGGCTATGAGACCGAAATCACAACTACCCGTTTGAAATTCAATAGCCCACAACTGACTAGGAACATAAGGGGTAACCGAGCTTCAACTTGGGTGCGATTGCTGAACAACCGGTTTTTACTCAATCGTCACGTCGAGGGGCTCGCCCATCGGGCGGCCAGGAGTCGGTACCCGACTCAAGCGGAATATTCAAGGATCGAAGCAGGATCGAAAAGAGCCGCCAATTGGCGATCGCTCCGACAAGTTCGACCAAAACCGCGTGATCGCCATTGAATGCCTTGTGGCACGCGGCCCAGTTTTCCTCGGCAATGACCCCGTCACGTACCACATCATCGGTCGCCGCCAGGACTGCACGCTCGGCATGGCCCAGACGATTGGAACTTTGCCAGTCACGCACCGCCAGAAGGTCATCCGAAGCCACACCGAGCAGCGTCGCGATTCGCCAATGCTGTGTCCACTCATATACCGACCCCGTTACCCAGCCGATGCGCATGATGATCAATTCGCGTAGCCGGGCGTCGAGCACACCGTTAAATAGCAGCGCCTCGAGCATTCCGTACAGGGCCACTGCGAGGCTCGGCTGGTGAAGTGCCACGCGAAATACTGACAGTTCTGCCATCTCTTCGGGCAGCCCACACTCGGCAGCCCGCAGCCGGGCCTGCTCAAGGTCGAGCATCGGTACGCGTTCCGTCCTCGTCACGTGACCTTTCTCTGTTGAAGCTCCGCATGCTGTGAGGGCGTGGGCACGAAGACGTTGTGCAGGGCCGCACTCGATTTGGCATTTTCATCTGCAAGCGAACTGAGCAGCGGCGCGAGACCAGCGAATCCGGTTGATTCTCTTGTGATCCGGTCGAACGGCCAGCGGCGCGTGGCCAGAATCTCGAGGGCTGCCCGGTAGGCGGGATACTCCACGCCGAGTGCACCGGAGATGTGTAATTCCTTATACACCAGCGTGTCTGGTTCAAAGCCGGGCGCGCCGCCTCCGCCGCGGGTGCCGGCAACCACGACCGTGCCGCCAGGCCTGGCAAGGGCGACGGCGTCGGCGAACGCGGAGGGTGCTTTGGCGGTGACATCGACGACCACGTCGGCAAGCTGTCCGCCTGTCTCACGCTGGAGCGCTGTCACTGCATCGTCCTGCGATACGTCGATGGGCAGGTCGACACCGAATGATCTGGCTATGGCCAGTCGCTGATCGTCGCGTGGACCGATGCCGGTCATCGCGACGAAAGCGGCTCCCGCCTCTTTCGCCGCCACCGCCGCGCAGATCCCGCGGATGCCCGGTCCCAGTATCGCTACGATACCCCCCGCCTTGGTGTCGGGAAGAGTTTTCCCCCATTGGATACCGGCCCCGAGAGGGTTGAACAACGTGGCGAGAACGGGGTCCATGTCTTCGGCAATCGGGAGTAGCATCGCGTCCCACGGAAGCTCCACATGGGTGGCGTATCCGCCCCATAACCCGGCGCCGATCTCCACGTCGACGAACCCGAACATGGTGGCGATGCCGTTCACCGCACATCGCCGGTATTCGCCGCGGCGACACTCCGGGCAGTCTCGGCAGGACCGGAACACCTCGACGGCCACGCGCTGGCCGGCCTGGACGCACAAGCGTTCGCTGGCCGCATTGCCGACATGTTCGACGATGCCGACGATTTCGTGACCTGGAACGAATGAGAAGCCGGCAGGCAGGTGTCCGGTGAATTGTTCGTGATCTGTACCGCATAGACCACATGCTTCAACTCGCAGGATCGCACCGCGGTCACCGACGTCGGGGATGGTCATCTGGCGCCGCTCCAGATTCCGCGGTCCGGTCAACACCATGGCCTCGGCGATCATGGAAGCTCGAATCCCGTGGACGACCCTGTGTTTCGGAGGCAAACCGTTCTGCCAACGTACATCTCGCCCGCCATCGCCTCGGCAATCTGCGGATCGTCGCTGCGTGCGACGACTCTTCGCCCGTCGGACAGGTGCGCGATGATCGGTGTCCATCGAGGTCGCCCGTCTCGGTCGTATTCGACCGTGTACCCGTCCACTGTCGCGCGACCGGTCGCCTCGTCGACGCCTGCGACGGCCAGCCGCGATGAATCGATCTGAGCTTGTTCGTCTGCCGTGTCGATCAGTCGCCACCCGGTTGGTGGAGGGGTGGCCGACCACACACCGACCGAATGTTTCGTCGAATACCAACCGAGGCCGGTGACGACGTCGTCCCCGCGATGGGTTACTTCGCCTACGCCGACCACCACCGGAGTACGCGCTTCTACCGACAATCGATCACTCGCTCAGGGCCACGGGCTGTTGTGAGACACGAATGCGATGGTGTCATATCTGCAGTCAAGCCACAATGGTGTGCGCCCGCGGCATACTGGCTGTTGTGTCGACGAAGTTGGTGCGATGGGGTGCCGCCGCGCCGTCAGATCGTGGTTCCGCTCGCGACCGATTGCTAGATGCTGCCGAGCGGTGCCTAGAGAGTTGCGGCGTGGTAGGCACGACCATGGAGGACATCGGCAGAACAGCGGGTGTCTCCAGGGCAACGGTGTATCGCTACTTCCCTAATCGGGAGGCGGTGATGTCGGGCGTCATCATTCGCGCCGCCGAGCGCTATCTCGATCGCATCAACCCCCGGATCGCGGAGCACACCGATCTGGGCTCCGCTCTCGTCGATTTCGTGGAATACACAGTTGAGGCCGCGCGCCGCGAAGAGATCATCGGATTGTTGTTCGGCAGCGACGAGGAACTCGCCGGCGTTGGCCTCGCGGCGGGGACCTCGACGTCACTCTTCGAACTCGTCACCGAGTTTCTCCGTCCCATCTTCAGGAGACACTGGAGTTACGTAGAACCGGGCGTCTCCGTCGACGACGCCGCCGAGTGGGTTCTCCGCACGATACTGAGCCTGCTGACTGTTCGAGGACCGCGGGAGCGCAGTCGTGACGGGCTCCGGACATTTCTTTCAAGGTTTCTCCTTCCCGCAATCCTGGCGAGCGACCATTGTCGACCGATGTGACAGACAAGGCGTAATGTCTCAACCACAGCTGAGGTAGGAGGCCGGACATGTCTGTGCAGTTCACCACGTTCAACCAGCAGGTCGCTGAACAACTGCAGAGCGCAGCAGAAACCACGGGCGGGTTGGCCGGTTACCTCGGCTTCCGGCACACTGACTTCACTGCTGGACGGCTCGTCGCGGAGATGGACGCACGCGACGACCTGAAGACGCCTTTCGGCAACTTGCATGGCGGCTGCTTGTCGGCCATGGTCGACCATTGCCTTGGAGTGGTGTTTTATCCCGTGATTCCGATGGGATCCTGGGTCGCGACGACGGAGTTCAAACTGAATTTGCTTCGTCCAGTTTCCAGCGGAACCTGTGTAGCCACGGCTGAGATCATCTCGCTGGGCAGAACCAGCGGTGTGGCACGTATCGACATCTGCAACGACGGCAGAGCGGTGTGTGCGGCGCAGGGCACCGTCACCGTCGTCGCACCGAAGGCCATCTCTTGATGTCTGCAAACAGAGCACATGATTTGTCCGCTCCTGTCGTCGAGCGCGTGCCCACGGTGGATGGGCTCTCGCTGGCGGTCGACTTCTACCGCTGTGACGGACCGCGGGCGGTCGTGTTGCTCCTTCACGGCGGTGGTCAGAGCCGGCACGCCTGGGATGTCACCGCCCAACGATTGCATCAGCGGGGCTACACCGTTGCCGCCTACGACGCAAGGGGACATGGTGACAGCGACTGGGATCCAGACGGACGCTATGACATCGAACGGCTGGGGTCCGACCTGTTGGCCGTGCGCGCGTACGCCGGCTCCGCCCGCCCAGTTGCCGCGATCGGGGCATCGTTGGGCGGTTTGACCATCCTCGGCACGCACTTGCTCGCCCCATCGGAGCTATGGCAGGCCGTCGTCCTGGTTGACATCACTCCGCGAATGCAGATGCACGGCGCCCGCCGAGTCCTATCGTTCATGTCGGCCCATCCCGAAGGTTTCGACAGCCTAGAGTCGGCCGCTGACGTGATCGCCGCCTACAACCCGCACCGCCCTCGCCCCGAAAACGTCGACGGCCTTCAAAAAGTCCTCCGCCGACGTGGAGACGGTCGCTGGGCCTGGCGATGGGATCCGGCGTTTGCGACGTCGAATTTTCAGTTCCTGCAGAGTGATTCAGACGACGGCGCAGAGGAGTTCGAGATGATGAGCGCATTCCTTGTCGATGGCGCGCGACAGGTGTCCGCGCCGGCGCTGCTGGTCCGCGGCCTGCTGTCGGACATAGTCTCCGAAGAGACAGTGAAGGATTTCCTCACCTTGGTTCCCCACGCGCAAACCGTTGACGTGTCAGGCGCGGGCCACATGGTTGCTGGCGACAACAACGACGCATTCTCGACGGCGGTCGTCGACTTTCTCGACCGTACCGTTTGACGCCAGTCGTCGGGCTGCGCGGGAGATCCCAGTTCGCCACCTATTCTGCTCGTATGCCAACTGATTCGGCGCGGATGTCGTTTCGCCGACATATCCGCGAGCAGGTCTTGAGGGCGACACGGGAACTCACCATTGAGAAGGGCTGGGAACAAGTCCGAGTGAGTGAGGTCGCCGAACTTGTCGGCGTCTCCCGACCGACGCTATACAAGGAGTTCGGCGATAAGCAGGGACTTGGTGACGCGCTCGTGGTGGCCGAGGGTCAGCGCTTCCTGGAGGGTATCCACGCCATTCTCGCCGAACACACCGGCGACGTTCAGGGCGGCATCACCGCAGCGGTGCGGTTCACCCTGCGTGAAGCAGAAGCCAGTCCGCTCCTGAAGTCGGTGCTGACGTCCAACCACTCAGGGGATGATCGCGCCGGTGCGCCGACGACGGGCGTTCTTCCTCTCCTGCCGACATCGGCGTCCCTGCTCCAGCTCTCCTCCGCGGCTTTGGTCGCGTGGTTTCACGACCACTTCGCCGATCTCGACTCCGAAGACGTCGAGGAGGTCGCAGACGTTCTGGTGCGGCTCACCGTGAGTCACGTCGTTCTTCCCTCCGCGGACATCGCCACCACGGGTGCGCGGATCTCGCGGGTGGCGCTCCGCTACCTCGGCGTTGGCTATAGATAGCTGTGACTTGAGCGGTCTTGGCCTCGATCCACTGACAATGGACTGTTTGTCGGGGTGTCGGGATAAGGAAAGTGCGTTCTGAGCTGGGAAGATTGATATTGTTCAGGCAACAATCGGTCCAGTTCGAGAACGGCACTTCCGGCGCGAGTGTCCCACACGTTCACCCCGCGGTCCGATGTGTTCGATGAGGATATCTGGTGTCGTGCGCGGGCCTGGTGCCGGTGATGGCGCTGGCTGAGCAGGCAGGCCTATCGGAGTTGTTGGCCAACAAGATTCACATCGCAGCTCCCAGGGTCAAGTCGAGGTCGGCCAATCCGGCTCCGAAACTGGCCACCCTGATCGCGAGCATGTAAGCGGGCGCGGATTACATCGATGATGTCGACCTGGTCCGCGCTGGCGGCATAAATCCCTTTTTCCGCCGGGTGTATCCCCCGTCAACGATGGGAACGCTGTTGCGGGAGTTCACTTTCGGTCATGCCCGCCAATTGGATTCGGTGCTGGCCGAGCATCTGGCCGGCTTGTGTGACCGGGTGAATCTGCTGCCCGGCGCGCAGGCTCGGGCCTCCATCGAACACCCGGGGAGAGGCGACGCTGCAGAAAGACGCCGCAAAGGTCGGATCTCCGGACCCGCCGGGACAGCTCAATGTGGTGAGAGCCGGAACTCGCTCGGAGAGCGGCCCTGTCTCTTATACACATCTG
>NZ_JRMM01000029.1:0-36170 GCF_000972905.1 Mycobacterium sp. UM_Kg27 | reverse complement strand
CAGCTTCGCCTCTCCTGCGTCGAGCCTCGCTGAACCGCCGAATTTGGTAGGCCAGCGCTTTAGCCTCTACCGTGGAGAGAAGTTTCTTCACGGTGACAGCAAGGAGCGGACCAGGTGATATTGCCGTGAGCGTCCTGCTCTTCGGGGTCTCGCACCGCAGCGCCCCCGTCTCCGTACTCGAGCAGCTCAGCACCGCTGAATCCGATCAGGTAAAGATCGTCGAGCAAGTGCTGCAATCGCCGCTCGTCACCGAAGCGATGATCCTGTCGACCTGCAACCGGGTCGAGATCTACGCCGTCGTCGAGGCTTTCCACGCCGGGTTGTCGGCGATCGGGCAGGTGCTCTCGGAACACTCCGGCATGTCGATGGCCGACCTGACCAAATACGCCTACGTCCGCTACAGCGAGGCCGCCGTCGAGCACCTGTTTTCGGTGGCCAGCGGCTTGGACTCCGCGGTGGTGGGCGAACAGCAGGTGCTTGGCCAGGTGCGGCGCGCCTACGCCTCCGCCGAGGCCAACAGCAGTGTCGGCCGGGTGCTGCACGAACTGGCACAGCGCGCGTTGTCGGTGGGCAAGCGGGTGCACTCCGAAACCGGAATCGACGCCGCCGGCGCGTCGGTGGTCTCGGTCGCCCTGGGCATCGCAGCCAAGCAACTGGGCTCTGAGTTCGGCACTGATGCGCTGCACGGCCGGACCGCAGTGGTGATCGGTGCCGGGTCGATGGGCGCGCTGTCCGCGGCACATCTGGTGCGCGCCGGCGTCCAGCACATCGACGTCATCAACCGTTCGCTGCCGCGCGCTCAACGGTTGGCCCGCAAGATCCGCGAGAGCGGTGTCACGGCCGACGCCGTCGCCTTGGATCGGATGGCTGCCAGCCTGACCAGCGCGGACATCGTGGTGTCCTCCACCGGAGCGGTCAGCCCGGTCGTCTCGCTGGCCGATGTGCACCACGCGCTGGCCGGGGGCAACCGTGACGAGGCGACCGAACCGCTGGTGATCTGCGACCTGGGCATGCCCCGCGACGTCGACGCCGCGGTCGCCGGATTGCCCGGGGTGCGGGTCATCGACATGGACCGGATCCAGCGCGAGCCGTCGGCGCAGGTCGCCACCTCCGACACCGAGGCCGCACGCAACATCGTGGCCCGCGAGGTCGCCACCTATCTGGCCGGGCAACGGATGGCCGAGGTCACCCCCACCGTGACCGCGCTGCGCCAGCGTGCCGCCGACGTGGTCACCGCGGAATTGTTGCGGCTGGATCACCGGCTGCCGGACCTGGAGACCGCCCAGCGTGAGGAGGTGGCGCGCACCGTGCGCCGCGTCGTCGACAAGCTGCTGCACGCCCCCACTGTGCGGGTCAAACAGCTGGCCAGCTCGCCCGGCGGCGACAGCTACGCCGAGGCGTTACGCGAGCTGTTCGAGCTCGATCCGACCGCGGTGGACGCCGTTGCGACCGCCGGTGAACTGCCAGTAGTGCCGGGAGGGCTTGATGTCAGCGCCGAAACCGGGTCGGCCGGGTAGACGTTTTGGGTGAAGTAATCCGCATCGGTACCCGGGGTAGCTTGTTGGCCACCACCCAGGCTGGGACCATTCGCGATGCCCTGGTGGCTGCCGGGCATCCCGCCGAGTTGGTCGTGATCAGCACCGCCGGCGACGTCACCTCCGGGCCCATCGCCAACATCGGGGTGGGCGTGTTCACCGCCGAGCTGCGCGAAGCCATTCTCGACGGCCGGGTCGACGCCGCCGTGCACTCCCACAAGGACCTGCCGACCGCTGCCGACTCCCGGTTCCTGATCGCCGCCACACCGCGCCGTGAGGACCCGCGAGACGCGCTGGTGGCACGCGACGGACTGGTGCTCGGAGAGTTGCCGGCGGGTGCCGTGGTGGGGACGTCGTCGCCGCGACGGGCGGCACAGCTTAGAGCACTGGGTCTCGGTTTGGAAATTCGCCCCCTACGAGGCAACCTAGATAGCAGGTTGAACAGGGTAAGCAGCGGCGAACTCGACGCCATCGTGGTAGCCCGGGCGGGTCTGGCCCGGCTGGGACGCCTCGACGCGGTCACCGAGACGTTGGAACCGGTACAGATGTTGCCGGCTCCGGCTCAAGGGGCACTGGCGGTGGAGTGCCGCTCCGGTGACACGGCACTGGCGGCGCTGCTGGCGGAGTTGGACGACGCCGACACCCGCCTGGCGGTTACCGCCGAGCGGACCCTGCTCGCCGAACTGGAGGCGGGTTGTTCCGCACCGGTGGGCGCGATCGCCGAAGTGGTCGAGTCTATCGATGAGGACGGCCGGGTCTTCGAGGAGGTGTCGCTGCGCGCCTGCGTAGCGGCGCTGGACGGATCCGACGTGATCCGCGCGTCTGGCATCGGCAGTCCGGACCGAGCCCGGGAACTGGGTGTGTCGGTCGCAACGGAACTGTTCGAGTTGGGTGCGCGCGAGCTGATGGCGGACGCACGGTGAAAACGTGCGTCGGAAGTGAGTGAGAAGTGACGGGGAGTACGGAATGGCTCGCCAAGTGAGCGTGCGAGGGCAGAAGCCCAAGCCGGGTCGCATCGTTTTCGTCGGCTCGGGTCCCGGTGACCCGGGTCTGCTGACGACGCGGGCACGGACGGCGCTGACGAATGCCGCGCTGGTGTTCATCGACCCGGATGTGCCCGAGGCGGTGCTGGCGCTGGTCGGCACGGACCTGCCTCCGATCGCCGGTCCGATGCCCGCGGCGCCCAAGGCCGACAAGGCGGACGACGACGCGGCCCACAACGCCGATGACGCCGCCGACGAGGCCGCGGCGACCGTTCCGGGCGGCCCCGACATTCGCCCGGCGCTGGGCGAGCCGGCCGAGGTGGCCAAGACCCTGGCGGCCGAGGCGCGCTCGGGCAGCGACGTGGTGCGCCTGGTCGCTGGCGACCCGCTGTCGATCGACGCGGTGATCACCGAGGTCAACGCGGTGGCCCGCACCAACGTTGCGTTTGAGATCGTGCCGGGACTGCCCGCCACCAGTGCGGTGCCCACCTACGCCGGTCTGCCGCTCGGCTCCTCGCACACGGTGGCCGACGTCCGCGACCCGAATGTGGACTGGGGTGCGCTGGCCGCCGCTCCGGGCCCGCTGATCTTGCAGGCCACCACCTCGCACCTGCCGGACGCGGCCCGCACGCTGATCGAGTACGGCCTGTCGGACGGCACGCCCTGCGTGGTCACCACCTCGGGCACCACCTGCGCGCAGCGATCGGTCGAGTCCAGCCTCGGCGGCCTGACCGAGGCGTCGGCGCTGGCCAGCATCGACCCGGTCATCCTGCCCAACGGGCAGGAGACCTCGGCCGGTCCGCTGGTGGTGACCATCGGCAAGACCGTGAATAACCGGGCCAAGCTGAACTGGTGGGAGAGCCGCGCACTGTACGGCTGGACGGTTCTGGTGCCGCGCACCAAGGACCAGGCCGGGGAGATGAGCGACCGGCTGATCGGGCACGGCGCCTCACCGATCGAGGTCCCGACCATCGCGGTGGAGCCGCCCCGCAGCCCCGCCCAGATGGAAAGGGCCGTCAAGGGTTTGGTGGACGGCCGCTACCAGTGGGTGGTGTTCACCTCGACCAACGCGGTGCGCGCCGTGTGGGAGAAGTTCGCCGAGTTCGGTCTGGACGCGCGGGCGTTCTCCGGGGTGAAGATCGCCTGCGTGGGCGAGGCCACCGCGGAGCGTGTGCGGGCGTTCGGGATCAGCCCCGAGCTGGTGCCGTCCGGTGAGCAGTCCTCGCTGGGCCTGCTGGACGAATTCCCGCCCTACGACGATGTTTTCGACCCGGTGAACCGAGTGCTGCTGCCGCGCGCCGACATTGCCACCGAGACGCTGGCCGAAGGGCTGCGCGAGCGGGGCTGGGAGATCGAGGACGTCACCGCCTACCGGACCGTGCGGGCTGCTCCGCCGCCGGCGACCATCCGCGAGATGATCAAGACCGGCGGGTTCGACGCGGTGTGCTTCACCTCGAGCTCGACCGTGCGCAACCTGGTCGGCATCGCCGGCAAGCCGCACGCCCGGACCCTGGTGGCCTGCATCGGCCCCAAGACCGCCGAGACGGCAGCCGAATTCGGGCTGCGGGTCGATGTGCAGCCGGAGACCGCTGCGGTGGGTCCGCTGGTCGACGCGCTGGCCGAGCACGCGGCGCGACTGCGTGCCGAGGGTGCGTTGCCCCCGCCGCGTAAGAAGAGCCGCAGGCGCTAACAGTGACGGCGAGCGCGGTGGCCCGATGACGGCATTTCCTCGCCAACGTCCCCGTAGGCTGCGTTCCACTCCGGCGCTGCGCCGGCTGGTGGCTGAAACATCGCTGGAGCCCAGGCATCTGGTGTTGCCGATGTTCGTCGCCGACGGCATCGACGAGCCGAGGCCGATCGCTTCTATGCCCGGGGTGTATCAGCACACGCGCGATTCGCTGCGCGCCGCGGCCGCCGAGGCGGTGGCGGCCGGCGTCGGCGGGTTGATGTTGTTCGGGGTTCCGGCAGCGGCGGACAAAGACAGCACAGGGTCGGCCGGCGCGGCCCCCGACGGCGTGCTCAACACCGCCCTGCGTGACCTCGCCGCCGACCTCGGGGATTCCACGGTGTTGATGGCCGACACCTGCCTGGACGAGTTCACCGATCACGGCCACTGCGGGGTGCTGGATGAACGGGGTCGGGTCGATAACGACGCCACCCTGAAGTGCTACGTGGAACTGGCTGTAGCCCAGGCAGATTCGGGGGCCCACGTGGTGAGCCCGAGCGGAATGATGGACGGGCAGGTGGCCGCGATCCGCGACGGCCTGGATGCCGCCGGACACAGCGACGTGGTGATCCTGGCTTATGCGGCAAAGTTCGCGTCGGCTTTCTACGGGCCGTTCCGCGACGCGGTTGCCTCGACCTTGGCCGGGGACCGTCGCACTTACCAGCAGGAACCCGGCAACGCCCGGGAGGCGCTGCGTGAGGTCGCCCTCGACCTCGCGGAGGGTGCCGACATCGTCATGGTCAAACCCGCCATGGGCTACCTCGACGTGATCGCGGCGACCGCCGCGGTGTCCTCGGTTCCAGTCGCCGCCTACCAGGTCTCCGGCGAGTACGCGATGATCGCGGCGGCCGCTGCCAACGGCTGGATCGACGGGCGGTCTGCGGTGCTGGAGTCCCTCATCGGGATCCGGCGGGCCGGCGCCGACATCGTGCTGAGTTACTGGGCGGCCGAAGCGGCCGGTTGGCTGGCGTGACGACTCCACCCGACGGGCCGCGGCCCCCGGTCCAGGCTCCGCCTGACCGTCCCGCGGACGTCGACACCGCGTTCTGGCTGTGGCTGGCCGCCCTGCCCTTGATGACGTGCGGCTATGTGGTGAACCTGCTGACCGCTCCGGAGGTCCCCGCAACCGCGATCATCTACCCGGTCACCGCGCTGACGGCGATCGTGGTGGTCGTGGTGGTGGCGACGTTTCTGATGCTGATGCGTTCCGGGTATCGCTGGGCGCGCACCGTGTTGACCGGCGGAGGGATCGCCGCGATGGTCAATGCGGTCAGTGCGCTGTGGCATGCCGATGCGAGGCCTGCGGTCGCGATGGTTGTGGCGATCACCGGCATTGTCGGATCGGTGCTGATCGCCGCGGGAACCTTCCTGCTGCACCGGTCCGAGGCGCACGCCTACTTCACTCGGTAGCCGACTCTACGAACTGCCCGCGGGGGTCACGGTCACGTTGACGGTGCCGGGACCGTCCGAGGCGATGATCAGGATCGGGTCTCCGGGCGCGGACACGATGTGCCCGCCGGTGACACTTACCTGGTAGCCGTCCGGGTATTGGATGGGCGGTACCGAGATCTGGGTCTGGCTGCCGGCGGCGAAGTGGCCGGAGCCGTTGGCCATCTCGGTGGTGTAGCTGAGTTGGTAGGTGCCCGACGCGAACGACCAGGAGGTCGGGGTGCCGGCGATGGCCTGCGCGTAGGGCGCCGACGAGACCTCCAGCCTGGACCAGTCGACATTGTCGCCAACGGGTGGCTTGCTCGGGTCGAAGACCAGCGCATTGCCCGGCGCGGTGCCGGTGATAGCGGGAACGCCGTTGTAGGCCCATTGCGACCAGCCCCACATGCGCTGGTCGGCGGCGTTCATCACCTGGCTGATCTCGGCCGCGCCGTTTGCGGAGCCGAACTCCGAGATCAGACCCGGGAGGCCGTACTTGCTGGTGTACGCCTCGCCGTTGCTGGCGACGAGTTCGAGGTAGTCCGGGCACCACGGCATGAAGATGGAGCCGAAGACGTTCAACATGCAGTAGTCGTGGAATGCGAAGACACCGTGCGGGTCGTCGACCTCACCGAGCTGCGTCGGCAGCGACTGGTTGAACAGGGCGCTCGGCTCGTAGATGAACGGAGTGGTGGGGTCAACGGAGCGGATCGCCGCGCTCACCTGGTTGTAGAACGGGGTCAGCTGTTGAGCCTCGTAGTAGGAATTGCCGAATATCGTTGACAGCCAGGAGGAACCCGCCCACGGTTCGTTGATGATCTCGTAGCCGGCGATGTTGGGGTCGTCCTTGAAGTAGTCCGCGACGGCTTGGGCCATCCGCGCGTAGTGGTTCAGCAGTCCCACGCCGTCGGGACCTTTGGCGTTGGACCAGAACATGTCCCAGGCGTGATTCTGGGCGGGGTTCAGCGGGTAGTTGAGCCCGAAGCCGAAGTCGGGGTTGGGCAGTCCGCCGGTCTGGGTGGCCCACTCCGGTGCGCCTTCGCCGCCGAAGACCGGGCTGTAGTCGTCCTGGTGGAAGTCGATGATGCTGACGATGCCGTACTTGGCCAGGATCTGCACGGTCTGGTCGATCGAGGCCAGATAGTTGTAGTCGATGACGCCGGGCCGCGGCTCCACGCCCGCCCAGATGACGCCCAGGCGTACCGAGTTGAAGCCGTTGGCGGCCAGGAACGCCGCGTCGTCCTCATCGAATCCGCCTGCCGACGGTTCATACGGCGCAATCTTGTAGACCTCGTTGAACCCGTGCATGACCAGTACCCGGCCATCGGCATCGGTGATCCAGGTGCCCGCGGTGCTGATCCCCGCGACGGCTGCCGGTGCGCCATCAAGAACGCCGAACTGGCCGTGGTCGCCGTGGGCGCCCAGCAGCAGACCGGCGTTGCCGCCCGCGCCGCCGAGGGCGGGGAGGTCGCCGGGACCGTTGTAGACGCCGTCGCCGGCGTTGCCGCCGAGGCCACCGATGCCCATCAGCCAGCCGCCGTTGCCGCCGTCCCCGCCGTTACCCCCGAGGCCGCCGTCTGCGCCGTCGCCGCCGTCGCCGCCGTTGCCGACCATGCCGGCGTTGCCTCCGGCACCGCCCATGCCGCCGGAGTCGGTGTTGTCCCAGCCGTCGCCGCCGTCGCCGTACAGCCAGCCGCCATGGCCGCCGTTAGGTTGTGCGGCGGTTCCGTCGGCGCCGTCGCCGATCAGGGGGCGGCCGGTGAGCAGCAGCGTGGGTTGGTTGACCAGGCCGAGGAGCAGTTGGCCGAGATCGCTGTTGATCGCCTCTTCGAGGCCGTCGTGGATCGGAGTGTAGAAGTGCTGCAACAACCAGGTGTTGGGGTCGGCGACGGCGGGGCCGGCTAGGGCGGCGCCGCTCAGTTCGGTCAGGACAGTGTCCCAGTGGGTCGGTGCCAAGAAGGTGTTCCAGGCCGACGGTGAGAGCATCGCGTCCCAGTCGAGGGTGTTGGTCGTCGCGTCCACGAAGGGTGCGAGGACAGCGTCGAGCGCGTCATCGAAGTCGGCCTGGGCCGCAGGCGCGGCGGCCAGCGGTGCCATTCCGAAAGTCAGCAGCGCCCCGGTCGAGGCGGCCAGACAGACGACACGTCGGCGCATGGCCGGCTTTGCTGCGGTGCTGTCGCGACGCATCATCGAGACCCTCTCCACGACAGGGAAACCTGTGTAAAACATGTATGCAGGCCAAAATCTAACTCAACGTACTTTCGATAAGGCAAGGATCGCCCAAACGCGCGGGACGCCGCAGTCATGTGCGGCGCGATTGCGCGCCGCGTTAGGCTGACCCGACATGTCTGAGCCCCGGCCGCAATCCGCACCGCTGTTCTTCGAGCGCGGTGCCAGCTGGTATTGGGTGCTGTTCGGCCCGATCTCCGCGGGACTGCTGGTGGCGATCCAGAACTCTGGCGGCTACGGCTTTCAGCCCTTGGTCCCGACCGTGTTGTTGGTGCTGGTCTCCACGATGCTCGCCATCCAGGTGAAGGCGGCGCGTATCCACACCTCGGTCGAACTGACGGCAGATACATTGCGGCAGGGCACCGAAACGATCCGGGTCGCCGACATCCTGGCGATCTACCCGGAGGCGGAGCGGCCCACCGGGTGGGGCAAGCAGGAACCGAAGAAGTGGCAGGAATCCCGCGCGCTGGGTGAGCTGAGCGGGGTGCCCCGGCGCCGAGTGGGTGTCGGATTGAGGCTGACCGGGCGGCGCACCGTGCAGGCCTGGGCGCGTGACCATCGCAGGCTTCGTGCCGTGCTCAGCGAACTCATTCCGGAGACGGTCCCGCCCGGGGGGCCTGCTGACACCGATGTCGAGGACGGATCGTCCTGGTGAGGGCCGCCCCGATTCTGCGGGCCGTGGTCGAGTTGGCGTTGGCCGCCGCCGCGGCGGCGGGCTGCGCGCTCAGCTGGCTGCAGGTGCGCTATCTGGTGCTGGTCGCGCCGGTTATCGACGGTGAGCCGGCTACCACCTCGGTGACGTACCACCCACGGCTGCTGCTGCTGGCGTGGGTATTGGCGACGGTCGCCGGGGTGTTGGCAGTGGTCGGTGTCGCGCGCCTGCGCCGCGCCCGTCACATCCCAGCGGTCAAATACCCCATGGGGGTATAGTCGTCGGGGTGACCACCACCGATCTCGAACTGCGGGGAATGACCTGTGCGTCGTGCGCGGCGCGGGTGGAGCGCGGCTTGAACGCGCTTGACGGGGTGCATGCCACGGTGAACTTCGCGGTCGAACGGGCCCGCGTGGAACACGATCCGAACGTCTCGGCAGCCGACCTGGTGCGCGCCGTGGAAAGCACCGGTTATCAGGCCACTGTGGCCGGTGCGGCTCACGAACACCCGGCCGGGCACGGCTCCGAACACGTCGATGTGTCGGCCGCCCAACTGCGCCCGCGGCTGGTCGGCTCCGCCTTGCTGGCCGCGCCGGTGGTGGCGCTGTCGATGGTGATGGCCTGGCAGTTCAGCGGCTGGCAGTGGGTGGTGTTCGCGCTGACCACCCCGATCGTGGCGTGGGGCGGCTATCCCTTCCACGTCGCCGCGCTGCGGACCGCCGCCCACCGCGCCGCCACGATGGACACCCTGGTTTCGCTGGGCACCCTGGCGGCCTATCTGTGGTCGGCGGTTGCGGTCTTCACCGGGGCGGGCCACCTGTACTTCGAGGTGGCGGCAGTCGTCACGGTATTCCTGCTGGCCGGTCGCTACGCCGAAGCGCACGCGAAACGTTCGGCCGGCGCGGCGCTGCGGGAACTGCTGGAGCTCGGGGCCAAGGACGCCGCGGTCATGCGCCGCGAGGACGGCAAGCTGACCGAGGTCCGGGTGCCGATCGCCGACCTGCGGGTGGGCGACGTCATCGTGGTCCGGCCGGGGGAGCGGGTCGCCGCCGACGGCGTGGTTATCGACGGCGCCACCGCCCTGGACACCTCGGCGATGACCGGCGAATCACTGCCGGTAGATGTCGCCGACGGCGACGCGGTGCTGGGCGGCTCGCTCAACACCACCGGACTGGTGCTGGTCCGTGCCGCCAAGGTCGGCGCCGACACACAGCTGGCCCGGATGGCCACCATGGTCGCCGACGCCCAGGCCGGCAAGGCATCAGTGCAGCGGCTCGCCGATCGGGTCTCGGCGGTGTTCGTGCCCGCGGTGCTGGGGATCGCCGCGCTCACCCTGGCCGGCTGGCTGCTGAGCGGTGCATCCGTCGCGGCGGCGTTCACCGCGGCCGTCGCGGTGCTGATCATCGCCTGCCCGTGCGCGCTCGGGCTGGCCACCCCGACAGCCATCCTGGTGGGCACCGGCCGCGGCGCGCAGCTCGGCATTCTGATCAAGAACCCTCAGGTCCTGGAGGCCGTCAAGGACATCGACACCGTCGTGCTGGACAAGACCGGCACGGTCACCACCGGCGTCATGGCTGTCGGTGGTCTCGCGGTCGCCCGCGGCGAAGACCCCAACACCGTGCTGGCCCGAGCCGCCGCCGTCGAATCGGGCTCCGAGCACCCGATCGCCGCGGCCATCGTCGCCGGAGCCAAGGCCGGTGGACTGGAGGTCGGCAAGGTGACCGAGTTCGCCAGCAGGCCCGGTCACGGTGTGACCGGGGTGGTCGACGGTGTTCGCGTCGAGGTCACGCGATCGGCCGCCGCGCACGAGACCGGGACCGCCGTGGAAGTCTCCTGGGACGGCCGGGCGCGCGGGACGATCACCTTGACCGACACCGTGCGGCCCACCAGCGCAGCGGCGGTGGCCGAGCTCAAGGCCATGGGCATCACCCCCATGCTGCTCACCGGCGACGGTGCGGCGGTGGCGCGTACAGTGGCCGGCGCCGTCGGCATCGACCCGGCCAACGTCATCGCCGATGTCTTGCCCGCGGACAAGGCCGAGGCGGTCAAGCGGCTCCAGGCGCAGGGCAGGCGGGTGGCCATGGTCGGCGACGGTGTCAATGATTCGGTGGCACTGGCCACCGCCGATATCGGGATGGCGATGGGAACCGGCACCGACGCCGCCATCGAAGCCGGAGACGTGACGCTGGTGCGTGGTGACCTCGGCACCGTTCCGACGGCGCTGCGGCTCTCGGCACGCACGCTGCGGATCATCCGGCAGAACCTCGTTTGGGCGTTCGGCTACAACATCGCCGCGATCCCGCTGGCGGCGGCCGGGCTGCTCAACCCGATGATCGCGGGTGCGGCGATGGCGGCCTCGTCGGTTCTGGTGGTGACCAATAGCCTGCGGCTTCGACGATTCGCGCGGTAAGGTCCGAAAAAGTCGAACAGAGGGGTTTGCTCTATGTATGCACGCAGCGTTTCTCACGGTGCGATCGCCAAGGCAGCGGCGGTGTGCGCGGGTCTGGCGGCATTTGCTCTGGCGGTATCCGGGCCGGCTGGTGGGGACCCGGCCAATCCCGACCCATTCAGTCCCAACGACTGCATCGCCAACGCGAATGCGGTCTGTAACGCCGGTCCTTACGGCCCCGACAGCCTGACCAATCCGGCCAACATCAACAGCCCGCTGAACCCGGCGAACCCGGACAACCCGGCGAATCCGATGAACCCGGCGAACCCGGAAAGTCCGATGAACCCGATGAATCCGGCGAACCCGGCCAGCCCGATGAACCCCATGAATCAGGCCTAGGTTTGCGGGGTTGATGCGCTGGAATCAGGAATCCAGCCAGGCCAACTGGGCCGGAAGCCGCTCCCGCCAATAGTCCACGTCATGGCCGCCGGGGGAGAACCCGCCGGCCGGTGGCGGATTCAGCTGGCCGATGAAACTCTTGGTCGCGTACGCAAAGGGGTCCGCGGTCCCGCAGTCGACGCGCAGCGGGAACGGGGCCAGGCGCGGCACCAGGTTGAACACTGAGTTCGTCCGCCAGTCATCAACGCTGTCAAAGGCGCCGGCGGGGGCGCCGAAGTAGGTCATGTAGATCGCTGGGCTGATGGCACAGATCCCTGCGGTGCGCGACTGACCCAGGCGAGTGCCCAGCTGCAGTGCCCCGTAGCCACCCATCGACCAGCCCATGAACCCGACTCGGGTGATGTCGATGCCCTTCTCCGGCAGCATCGGGATCAGCTCACCCAGCACCATCGCACCGGCGTCCTCCCCGGAGCTGTGCCGGCGCCAGTAGGTGTTGCCGCCGTCGACGGCCACCACCGCGAACGGCGGCCGGCCTGCCGCGGTCAGCTTCGCGAGCTCCTCTTCCACGCCCAGATCCATCACCCAGGCCGCGTCGCCGTCCTTGCAGTGCAAGGCGATCACCGGCCGCAGTGGGGCGGTCTGTCCCGGCGGCCGGGCGATGATCCAGTTGGTCTCCACCCCGCCGCGGGCCGCGGACACGAATGAGCCGGATTCGCGGGTCGGATAGGTACTACCGGTCGCCCGCGACTCGGCCGGGTGCCGCCCCGCACCCACGCCGAACAGGCCTACAGCCCCCGCGGCACCGACCCCGAGGCGCAAAGCAGCCCGGCGGGTCAAATCTGCCATGGAGAGCATCATCGCGTGGTGCACGCTCGGTTGGGTCCGGCACGCCGCGGTGGTGATCAGGTCGATGCCGGTTCGTTAGGAACTTCGGGCACCGGTGGGCGGCCGAACTGCTGGCGAAACGCGTCCACCGTGTAACTCACGACGGTGGCTTCGCGGGGGGCACGGACCGTCGCCGAGCGGGGGATCCGCACCATGGGGCCGAGCTGACCGGCGTACTGGTCCGGTTTGCCGATTTTGAGCAGGCCGTCGCCGGCGCCGGCCGAGTCGGGGGCGATCTCCACCTCGCCTTCGGTGACGACGTAGATCAGGTCCTCGACCGTGCCCTGCTCCAGCAGTACCGAGCCCGGCCCCAGCAGGACCGGCGCCTGCTGCGGGCGCGTCGGTACGGCGGTCGGCGACAGCTGAATGACGATGTCGGCCAGTGGGACGATCCGGGTGTCGTGGGTCGCGACCACCACCACGCGGTCGCCGGCCGCCAGCACCCGCAGCAGTTGCACGACTTCGCCGGCCCGGACGTAGTCCAGTTGCGCGGTGGGTTCGTCGGCCAGGATCAGCGGCGGATCCAGGGCCAGGGCGCGCGCCACCGCCACCCGCTGTTGCTGGCCGCCACTGAGCTGCCCCGGGTGGTGGGAGGTCCGGTCGGCCAGTCCGACCCTGGTCAGCAGATCCCGGGCGCGTTCCTGGGCGGACCACTGGGTCCATCCGGCCGCCCACATCGGCACCATCACGTTCTCCAGTGCGGTCAGGCTCGGCACCAGGTTGAACGCCTGGAAGACGATGCCGACCGTGCGCCGCCGGTAGGAGGTGATGTCGCGCCGGCCCAGCGCGGTCACGTCGGTGGCGCCGAACAGGATCTGGCCGCTGGTCGGGCTCAAGATGCCACCCAAACACGAGAGCAGCGTGGTTTTGCCGCAGCCGCTGGGACCGAGCACCACCACCAGCGAGCCGGCTGGGATGTCCAGGCTCAGACCGTGGATGGGACGGATCGGTTCCCCGCCGCCGGTGGCGTATTCGATGACCAGATCACGGATCCGCAGGTCTCCCATGCGTTACGGCCCTCCGAACGCCAGTACCGGGTCCACCGCGACGGCGTGGCGTAGACCCGCCAGGCTGGCCAGCAGGCCGATCCCCACCGCGGTCAACACCAGCAGGGCGAACGAGGACCCGGTCACCGCCACCAGCATCGGAAACGCCGGCCCGATCGATACCGCCAAGACGCCGCCGAGCACCGCCGCGGCCACCGCGACGACCACCGCCTGCAGGGCTAGCCCGGCCAGCACCATCCAGGTGGTGACTCCGAGGGCCTTGAACACCGCGAAGTCGCGGGTGCGTTCCAGTGCAGACAGGTAGATCAGGGAGCCCACGATCAGCGCAGCGACCCCCCACAGCAGCACCGACATGTACGACAGGGCCATCTGCGCGCCCGCCAGCGGGCGCACCATGTCGTCGACGGCGGCGGTCCGGTCCACCACCCGGTAGCCCTTCGGCACGTGCGCGGGCGTGCCCCGCACGCCGATCGCGGAGACCACCGGCTGGCCCGAATACATCAGACGTTGAGCGCCTGCCACGGTCAGGAAGCCATTGGGTTGTCCGGCCAACGTGGTCGACTTCTCCACCAGGCCGACGATCCGCAGCTTGTCCGCGCCCAGTTCGATCTCATCCCCGACGGCGCGCTTGAGCGTGGTCGACATCGCGATCTCATTGGGTTCGGTCGGAGCTCGCCCCTCGGTCAGTGGCGGCATCGCGGCCTTGGGCACGCCGTAGATGTTCACGTTCAGCGGTGCCTCACCGTCCTGCAGGATGGTGTTGCCGTAGACCACCGGCAATGCGGCGTCCACGCCGGAAATTCGGGCGACATCGCCGGCTTCGGCCTGCGGGAAGCGCGATGAACCCATGAACGGTCCTACCGCAGCCGTCTGGATCAGGTAGCCGTCGATGTTCAGCGAATCGACGACGTGCTCCGCCTCGACCCGGAACCCGTGGGTCAGCCCGGCCAGCACCAGGGTCAGGGCGAACACCATCGCGGTGCCCACCGCGGCAACGATGAACCGGCGCAGGCGCCACTGCAGATCGCGAAAAGCGGTGATTAACATCCGCACGGGCGCATGTTATCGCAGCGTCCGGCTGTGATCGCCGTCTCGACGGCAGGCCGGAAGGGCCTCCGCAAATCCGGAATGCCCGGTCAACCGCTAGCTTTTGGGCTACAAATACACACACGCCGCTTTGATGCGCCCGGTGTACGCCCCAGGGAGGGGATCGGTGATGAATTACGCTGCCCTGCCACCGGAGATCAACTCGTTGCGGATCTACACCGGGCCGGGTTCCGCGCCGATGCGCGCCGCGGCCGCCGCCTGGGGTGGACTCTCCGCCGAACTGCATTCGGCGGTCGCGTCGTACGAATCGGTGATAGCCGAACTGACGGCCCAGGCCTGGCTGGGGCCGGCCTCGGAGGCACTGACGCGGGCCGGCGCGCTGTACGTGGCCTGGATGAGCGCCACCGCGACCCAGATCGACCACACGACCGCACAGGCGAACGCGGCGGCGGCAGCCTATGAGGCCGCGCACAGTGCGACGGTGCCGCCGTCGGTGGTGGCTGCCAACAGAGCTCAGCTGCTGGTGTTGATCGCTACCAATGTCTTGGGCACCAACACCGCGGCGATCGCGGCCAACGAGGCCGAATACGGCGAGATGTGGGCGCAGGATGCGGCCGCGATGTACGCCTACGCCGCGGGATCGGCGGCTGCCACCGGGCTTGCGCCCTTCCAGAAGCCGCCGCAGACCAGCAATCCCGCCGGCCCGGCCAGTCAGGCCGCCTCGGTCGCGACCGCCGAGGCCAGCTCGTCGTCGTCCGACGTCCAGTCCCTGCTGGGCCAGCTGGCCTCGGGGATCTTCGGGTCGCAGAACAACTCCCTGCTGCAGACGGCGGCCGCCACGCTGCCCGGGATAGCGCAGGGTCCCGAGGACCTGCTCACCTGGCCGAGCCTGTCCGACCTGCTGGGCGTGAGCGCGGTGTCGGGGGTGGGGCTGGTCATGGCGGCCGGCGCCTGGGCGGCGGGGGACGCCAGCACCCGGGAGATTCTGGCCGAGCAGGACCAGTTGCAGCGGGTGGAGTACGAGATCCTGCGCAACATCGACCTGTTCTCCCCGTTGACCCCGTCGCGGCCGATGGTGCCCGGGGCGTCAACGATGTCGGCGGCGATGGGCGAGGCGATCACCGCGGGCAACCTGTCGGTGCCGATCAACTGGGCAGCCAACGCGCCGGAGATTCGGAGCCTGTCCTACTCCAAACCGCTGGCCGGACCGGGCCTCGGCGGTGCGCCGGCGGCATCGCTGGGCGCGGCCGGCACCGCGTTCAGCCAGATGGCGCTGGCGGGCATGGGGGGCAGCGCCTTGGCCGGCTCGGTCAGCCGCGGCCGCGGGGGCGCTGATGCGGAATCGGCTGCGAGAGTGCAGATGCCGCAGCGTGCGGCGGCCGACGCGGTGGCTGATTCGCCGGCCGGCGACACCGAGGGCGCCCCCGGACCGTCGATTATGGGTATCGCCGCCGAGATCCGCGAATTCGCCGAGCTGCGAGACCGTGGGTTGATCACCAACGACGAGTACAACGAACAGAAGATGCGCCTGTTGGGCCGGTGAGCGTGTTCCGTATTTGCGGCTGGTTTTCCTCTCAAGTTCCGCCCTTGTGGATCCATGCCTCGATCGCTAAGCTCCGGCTACTCAGTAGTTGCTCAGGGGTGAGGTCGGGGGTCGGGAAATGGTCGATCGGGGCAGTAAGGGGCGTCTGGGCAGGAACCGCCATACCCTCGCGGGCGCCTGCCTGGCGCTGGTGGTGGCGCCCACGGCGCCCGCACACGCCGATTTCGACGACCTGTTCGGGTTCGATCAGCTCTTCGACGCAGCTGATCTGGCTGCCTCCGCGCCGCCCGGTCCGCTCGATGCCACTGAGGCGCTGGATCTTTCGCAGCTGGTAGGCAACGACATCTACACCTGGGCATCGGTGGTGGAGGTCGTCTTCGCCGGACTGTTCCAGAACCAGCTCTACGCGACCGTTCATGACCTCGGCGAGCTGTGGATTCAAGGACCAGGCGTGCTGTTGGATCCGATCATCAACCCGCTCTTCGCTTTTGACGGCGCGTGCGGCTTGATCTGCAATGGCGTCAACGGCACGGTGGATCACCCGGACGGTGGCGACGGCGGCTGGTTGTTCGGTGACGGTGGCAACGGTTACAACCCGGGCGCCTCCGAAGACACCGAACTCGGCGTCAGTGGTGGGGACGGCGGCGACGCGAAGATGCTCGGCAACGGCGGCTGGGGCGGCGACGGTGGAGCCAGTGCCGACGGCGGTGTCGGCGGGATCGGCGGCTGGCTGATGGGCAACGGCGGTGACGGCGGTTGGGGCGGTGATGGATTGGACAGCATCTCGGGTACCGCCGGCAACGGTGGCGCCGGCGGGCTCGGGGGCGACGCCATCTCGCTATTCGGCGCGGGCGGGCGTGGTGGTGACGGCGGTGACGGCGGTTGGGGCAACAACGGCGGTGACGGGGGTAACGGCGGCGCCGCGGGTGATGGCGGAAACGCGGTGGCCGGCTTCGGTGGCCCCGGCGGCTCCGGAGGCTACGGCGGCAACGGCGGCGACGGCACCGCCGAGCATCCGAGCGGCGGTAACGGCGGCGACGGCGGGGCCTCTGGAAACGCCGGCAACCTGGTGTTCATGGGCAATGCGGGACCAGGCGGCTTCAGCGCTCCCGGCGGCAACGGAGGAGACGGCCTGGCCGGGTCGGCCGACGGCAACGGCGGCAACGGCGGCCGCGGCGGCGACAGTGGTTCCGGTGGCTACGGCGGCAACCCGAGCCACGCTCGCGCCGGCGGTGCCGGCGGCAACGGTGGCGCGGCCGGATCGGCCACCGCCATCGCAGGCAATGGCGGTGCCGGCGGCGATGGCGGTGACGGCATGCTCGGCCATCCCAACGGCGGTGAAGCAGGCGGAGGCGGCAAGGGCGGCACCGGTGGCGCCGGCGGCGCCGGAACGGCCGCTCACCCCGATGGCGGAGCCGGCGGTAAGGGCGGAAACGGTGGCAATGCCGGAGACGGAAACGCCGCGGCGGCCGGTGGCGACGGGGGCTCCGGGGGCGCCGGAGGGGCTGCGGTCGGGAGCGGATCGGTTGGTCCGGGTGGCCCGGGAGGCAGTGGCGGCGACGGGGGGCAAGGTGTCCCGGGTGGCGCGGGCGGCAAAGCTGGTAGTGGCGGCGCCGGCGATCCGAATGGTGCTCCCGGCCAACCGGGCAGTCCCGGTGACTCCTTCGGCTAGCCGATATTGGCCCTGGAGGACCGTGCGCGCCCGGACTCAGCTGAGCTGATCGCGTGCTTCGGGAGCCTCCCAGGTGTGTGGCAGCATCGGCATGCTGGGACCCGCGGCGCTCTCGGTCACGGTGATCAAACCGGTTGCCGCGGAATCGTTTCCATGGCGCATTGCTCCCGGTAATCCCATCTGTCCCGCGCCGTGTTGTGCGGCCAGAGCGGCTGCTGAGTCGAGGTACTCATAACGGTTGCCGGGATCGGTCAGGGCTTTGCGCTGCCGGCGGCGGCGGGGTTGGCTCGCGGGAGTGGTGCTGGTTGCCCCCGTCTCGGCCGCATGGCGGCGCTGAACCTGCGTGGGCGTGCTCGCGCGCGTTTTCATTCGCGCCCCGCTGGCCGGGCCGGCGCCCACGAGGTAGGGGACGAATGCTGCTGCCTCGGTGCCGGTGAACGGCGGCGGAAGTGGCGGGGCGCCACCGGTAACGGTGGCGGCCGGGGCCAGCGCCGGCGGGGCCATAGCCGGGGGAGCTGCCGGAGCGGGAGCCGGCGGGGCCGGCAGCGCCGGTGGCGCAGCGGTGGCCGCGGGCACCGGCTGTTGCGGGTTCAGGGCGGGCGGCGCCGGTGCGGTGGGGGCGTTGATGCCCGCCAGCCCGGCGGCTCCGACGAGGCCGACCAGCGGCGACGCGGGTGCGACCAAGCCGAGCATGGTCTCGGTCAGCGCCGTGACCGTCGGTGCCATCCCGAGCACGATCTCACCCGCGTAGTGCGGGGCGATCGTCATCAGCACCGGATCGCTGATCAGGCTGGTGAGGGGATTGTTGCTGGACAGGTCGGCCTGGATGGCCTCGTTGATCTCGGCGATGCGGGTGGTCCACCAGCTCTCCTGGTAGATATTGCCGAAGTCCTGGGTGGGCGCCTGGCCGGTCCGATGCTGGTGGTCGCGATGTTGCGGGGGGTTGGGATTGAGCACCGTCGGCGCGGTCGACGCTGCCGGAGACGACGCCACCGCGGCGCCGGCCACCACCTGATACGTGGACATCGTGGTGGCCGCCTGGATCCACATCCGGGTGTAGTCGGCCTCGTTGAGGGCGATCGGAATCGCGTTGATCCCAAAGAAGTTCGTCGCCACCAGCATGGTGTGCAGGGTGTGGTTGGCGGCCAGCTCGGCCAGTGTGGGCATGGCCGCCAGCGCGGAGGTGTAGGCGGTGGCGGCGGCCTGGTGCTGAGCCGCCAGCGTCATGCTGTCCGCGCCGGCTTTCGTCAGCCAGGATAGATACGGAACGTTCGCGGCCACATAGGATTCCGCACTCGGACCCTGCCATGATCCCGCCTGCACGGCCGAAAGCATGGCCGAAAGTTCCTGTGCCACTTCGGTGTATTCCGTGCTCAAGTCGGCCCACATCGCCGCTGCGGCCAGCAATGAGCCCGCGCCCGGGCCGCTACTCAGCAGGGCTGAGTGCACCTCGGGGGGTGATGCCATCCAGATGGGCTCGGTCATTGCCGCCTTTCACGGGGTGGTGAATAGACGAATCGTAAACCTCAAATCGTGACGTTTCCCTGGAAAGTTCCTCGGAATGCGGATTCAGAGTGTGGATCAGTCCGCAGTTATGGAACGCCATGTACCTCGGCGGGTTTATCGGGCGGCGGGACGCACCAGAAAGCCGCTCATGATCAGACTGCGGGCCAGCTCGATCTGTTGCGCGGCGGCCAGTCCGGGCAGCTCGCCGACCCGGAACGGCTCGGTGCCGTCGCAGACGAATCGCATCGCGGCCTCGTGGTCCGGTCGGGCGCTGACGATCAGCTGGGCGAACTGCAGGCCGACCCCGTCGGCCGTCGTGGTCACTCGGGCGTACAGCGGTTGCTGCTTGCGCACCCAGGTGGCGGTGTCGAGCCCGACGGTGTCGGCGACCTGTCCGACGACCGGACAGCGGGCACGCCGCAGCAGGAAATCCTGCATGGCGCCAAGGCCTTCCGTGAGGGAGTCGGAGGTTTCCACGGCGGACAGGCCGGCATGGATCAGTGCGCTCAGGCTTGCCCGCACGTGCGGGTCATCGAGGTGCCGTGCGGGCAATCGGGTGTGCACCACGTCGTCGCGCAGACTCAGCTGGTGCAGGGCGTGGGTCAGCAGCGTGAGCACCGTCGGGACGTGGATGCCGACGGTCAGGTGCACCGACGGTTCGCCTCCGGTCTCGGCGGAATGCACTCGGCCTCGCGGCAGGTAGAGGGTGTCCCCAGCGTCCAGGTGCAGACTCGTCGGCTCGGGAAGACCAGCCGGGTCAACCTCGTACAGCTGTTGCATCAGGTGTGGTGGCACCGGATCGTCGCCGTAGAGATACCAGGTCTTGCTGCCGTGGATCTGCAACACCAGCACGTCGTGGTGGTCGTAGTGCGGTAGGAAGCCGGTGGCGGCCGGCGGGGTGACGTAGGCGTTGACGTGGGTCGGAAAGTTCAGCTCGACCTCGACGCCGTGGGTCAGCGTCGACATCGTGCGCAGGTATTTCTCGATGTTGTTGCAGATGATCGTGTAGCCGCTGCCGGTCGCGGCGCGCACCCGCGCCACATCGAGGGTGCCGTCGGGCAGCGTGTACTGCTCGGGCTCCAGGTGATCGGCGCCGCGCACCAGGCGCACCGCGGACGGCTCGGTGACCAGTGCCGTGAGCAGCTGCTCGAGCGCCGACGGGCCGGCCAGCAGGCGGTCGAAGTAGTCGGTGCGGCCCCGGGCGATGTGGTGCGGGGCGGCTCCCCACAGCTCGTCGAGGAAGGTGTGCACCGTCACCGGCGCCAGCAGCCAGGCGAGCGGGGCTTCCGGGAGCTGCGGAACTTCGAAGCCCGACACCGGCCTCAAGCGCGGGTCAGCAACAAGGTGTGCGGCACCCCGGCGCGTCCGAGCAGCTGGCGCCACGGCGCTTTCAGCAGACCCACTGCCTCCTCGGTAGCCACCACCTGCGGGTTCGTGACAGCGAACGTCTTCCCGGCGACCTTGACCCGCCCGCCGTCGGCGGCCTGCAGATTCTTCACCCAGTCACGCTCGGTTCCGTACGGAAGCAGCACCGCGACGCCGTCGGTGGTGTGGAACATCGAGACCGGGGTGCGGTATGTCGCGCCGGAGCGCCGGCCGGTGTGCTCGACGATCGACCACAGCGGCACCCATCCGCAGATCGGGCGAAACAGCGGGTTCGTCACGACCCGGTTGAACCGAGCGCGTCTCTCAGAGAACTGCACCGCTAACCCTGCCTGGTGAGCAGCACCGCCTGCTCGAACGGCAGCCTGGCGAAGACCCTGCGGGTACGCGGGTTCACGTGCTCGGCTGCTTCGGCCTTGCTGACCACCCGCGGTTCGGTGACACCGATGGTCTTGCCATGCCGGCGCATCGTGCCACCGCCGGCGGCGGTGATGTTCTTCAGCCAGTCCCGGTCCGGGCCGTAGGTGAGCAGGATGGCCACGCCATCATTGGTGCTGAACACGGTCAGCGGGGTCCGATAGGGCTTGCCGGAGCGCCGTCCGACGTGCTCGAGGATCCCGAACGTCGGCGCCCAGCCTGCCCACATTCGCTGGATCGGGTTGGTGACATGCCGGTTGAACCGGGCCAGCCGCTGGGGTAGTTGCATGACTGCCATCCAACTCCGGCCGCCCACTCACTTCAACCCTCAACTACACCCTGTAGTCGAGTGATGTCGCGCGAGCTGGGACACTGGTCGCCGTGGGTAATGCGGATCGAGCCACGGCGGTATCGGAGCGGTTGTTCTCCGAGGCCTGCGCGGTGATCCCCGGCGGCGTCAACTCACCGGTCAGGGCTTTCGCGGCGGTGGGCGGCACCCCCCGTTTCATCGCCGAGGCGCAAGGCTGCTGGCTCACCGACGCCGACGGCAACCGCTATGTGGACCTGGTCTGCTCCTGGGGGCCGATGATCCTGGGCCACGCCCACCCCGCGGTGGTCGAAGCGGTCCGCGACGCCGTGGGGACCGGCCTGTCATTCGGGGCGCCGACCCGCGGTGAGACCGATCTGGTGACCGAGATCATCGCCCGGGTGCCGACCGTGGACAAGGTCCGGCTGGTCAACTCCGGCACCGAAGCCACCATGAGCGCGTTGCGGCTGGCACGCGGCTTCACCGGCCGAGCCAAGGTCATCAAGTTCTCCGGCTGCTATCACGGCCACGTGGACGCCTTGCTCGCCGACGCCGGCTCCGGGGTGGCCACCTTGGCGCTGCCGTCGTCGCCCGGGGTCACCGGCGCCACCGCGGCCGACACGATCGTGCTGCCCTACAACGACATCAACGCCGTCCGTAAGGCATTCGCCGAGTTCGGCGACCAGATCGCCGCCGTCATCACCGAGGCCAGCCCCGGCAACATGGGGGTGGTGCCGCCGGTTCCGGGCTTCAACGCCGAACTGCGCACGATCACCGCCGAGCACGGGGCGCTGCTGATCGTCGACGAGGTGATGACCGGTTTCCGGGTGAGCAGAAGCGGCTGGTGTGGAGAAGGTGGTATCGATCCCGTCCCTGCCGACCTGTTCACCTTCGGCAAGGTGATCAGCGGGGGGCTGCCGGCCGCGGCGTTCGGCGGCCGTGCCGAGGTGATGGACCGACTCGCGCCGCTGGGGCCGGTCTACCAAGCCGGCACGCTGTCGGGGAACCCGGTGGCCACCGCTGCCGGCCTGGCTACGCTGCGAGCCGCCGACGACGACGTCTACGCCGCACTGGACAAGAATGCCGACCGGCTGACCGCGATGCTGGCCGAAGCGCTGACCGAGGCCGGTGTGCCGCACCAGATTCCGCGAGCCGGAAACATGTTCAGCGTGTTCTTCGCCGACGAGCCCGTCACCGACTTCGCTGCCGCCCGCGCGAGTGCGACCTGGCGCTTCCCGGCGTTCTTCCACGCCCTGCTGGAGGCCGGGGTCTACCTGCCCTGCAGTGCCTTCGAGGCCTGGTTCGTCTCGGCCGCCCTCACCGACGAGGCTTTCGACCAGATCGCCGCGGCGCTACCTGCCGCGGCACGTGCCGCCGCCACCACCGGAGAGCCGAAAACCTGATGGCAGAAGAAACCCGCGTCCACTTGATCCGCCACGGCGAGGTCCACAACCCCGACGGCATTCTGTACGGCCGGCTGCCGGGATTCCGGCTCTCCGACACCGGTCGCGCGCAGGCGGTCGCCGCCGCCGACCTGCTGGCCGGCCGCGACATCGTCGCGGTGATCGCCTCGCCGCTACAGCGTGCCCAGGAGACCGCCGCCCCGATCGCCGCCCGGCACAACCTGCCCATCGACACCGACGAGAACCTGATCGAGTCGGCCAACTTTTTTGAGGGCAAGCGGGTTTCACCCGGGGACGGCGCCTGGCGCAAACCGCGGTTCTGGTGGCACCTGCGCAACCCGTTCACCCCGTCGTGGGGCGAGCCCTACGACCAGATCGCGGCCCGGATGGCCGCCGCGGTGAGCAAGGCCCGCGCGCGCGCCGCCGGCCGCGAGGTGGTGTGCGTCAGCCACCAGTTGCCGGTCTGGACTGCGCGCCAGCACCTCACCGGCAACCGGCTCTGGCACGACCCACGCCGGCGCGAATGCGGTGTGGGTTCGGTGACCACGTTGATCTACGACGGTGACCGTCTCGTCGACGTCGATTACCAGGTTCCGGCCGGCGGCTGACGATGCGGGCAGTGCTGATCGTCGGGGCAGTGCTGGCCGCGCTGATCTCGGGCTGCTCGGTCGGCGACGACGCCGTCACCCACGGCGGCACCTTCGAGTTCGTCTCGCCCGGCGGCAAGACCGACATCTTCTACGATCCCCCCGAGGCCCGCGGCCGGCCCGGCCCGATCTCCGGGCCCGACCTGATGGACCCGTCGCGCACCATCGGCGTCGACGACTTCGGTGGCAAGGTCGTCGTCGTCAACGTGTGGGGCCAGTGGTGCGGGCCCTGCCGTACCGAAATCAGCCAACTGCAAAAGGTTTACGACGACACCCGGGCCCAGGGTGTGGCGTTCTTGGGCATCGACGTCCGCGATCCCGAGCCGCAGGCCTCCCGCGACTTCATCGCCGACCGTCGGATCACCTATCCCTCGATCTACGACCCGGCGATGCGCACCATGATCGCGTTCGGCGGTCGCTATCCCTCGTCGGTGATCCCGGCAACCATGGTGCTCGATCGGCAGCATCGGGTCGCGGCGGTGTTCCTGCGCGAAGTACTGGCCGAAGACCTGCAGCCGGTTGTGCAGCGGCTGGCTGCCGAGGCGGCGTCGTGAGCGGCTTCACCGCCACCGCCACCACCGGTCCGCTGCTGTTGGCCGTCGCCGTCTCGACCTTGGCCGGGCTGGTGTCGTTCGCCTCGCCGTGTGTGGTGCCGCTGGTGCCGGGCTATCTGTCCTACCTGGCAGCAGTGGTGGGTGTCGACGAACGGCCTGACCCCGACACCCGCAAACCCCCGCCCGGCGCGCGGTGGCGTGTCGCCGGGTCGGCGGCGCTGTTCGTTGCCGGGTTCACCGCGGTGTTCCTGCTGGGCTCGGTGGCCGTGCTGGGTATGACCACCACGTTGATCACCAACCAGGTACTGCTGCAACGGGTCGGCGGCGCGGTGACGATTCTGATGGGACTGGTGTTCATCGGGTTCGTTCCCGCACTGCAGCGCCAAGTCCGCTTCTCCCCCCAGCAGCTGTCCACCGTGCTCGGCGCACCGCTGCTGGGCGCGGTGTTCGCGCTGGGTTGGACGCCGTGCCTGGGACCGACCCTGACCGGGGTCATCGCAGTCGCCTCGACCACCGACGGTGTCGGGGTGGCCCGGGGCGTGGTGCTGGTGATCGCCTACTGCCTGGGCTTGGGCATTCCGTTCGTGGCGCTGGCCTTCGGGTCGGCCAGCGCGGTGGCCGGGCTGGGTTGGCTGCGCCGGCACACCCGGGCGATCCAGGTCCTGGGCGGGGTGTTGCTGATCGCGGTCGGGCTCGCCCTGGTCACCGGTGCGTGGGACCACTTCGTGGCCGCGGTTCGCGACGGCCTGGTCTCTGATGTCAGGCTGCCGATCTGATGACCACCACCTCTGCACCGCCGACAAACCCAAAACGGCCCCAAAAGGCGCGCTTTGGGGGGACTTTGCGTCTGCTCGCCGGCAAGACCCGCAACACCTGGCGGGCGCTGACCTCGATGGGCACCGCGCTGGTGCTGCTGGTGCTGCTCGCACTGGCCGCCATCCCCGGGGCACTGCTGCCGCAGCGCAGTCTCAACGCCGCCAAAGTCGACGAGTACCTGGCGTTGCATCCGGTCCTGGGTCCCTGGCTGAACCGGCTGGAGGCTTTTGACGTCTTCTCCAGCTTCTGGTTCACCGCCATCTATGTGCTGCTGTGTGTGTCGCTGATCGGTTGCCTGACCCCGCGGACCTTTGAGCATCTGCGCAACCTGCGCGCCACCCCGGTCGCCGCGCCACGCAACCTGTCTCGGCTGCCCAAACACGCGCAAACCCAATTGTCCGGTGACGCCGAAGAACTCGGCGCCCGGATGGCCGCAGAGTTGCGCGGCTGGCGTCGGATCACCCGTACCGAAAACGGCGTCGTCGAGGTGTCGGCGGAGAAGGGCTATCTGCGCGAATTCGGCAATCTGCTCTTTCATTTCGCGCTGCTGGGGCTGCTGGCCGCCGTCGCCCTCGGACGCATGTTCGGCTACGAGGGCAACGTGATGGTCATTGCCGACGGCGGACCCGGCTTCTGCTCGGCGTCGCCGGCCGCGTTCGACTCGTTCCGGGCCGGCGCCACCGTCGACGGGACCAAGCTGCACCCGCTGTGCGTGCGGGTGAACGACTTCACCGCCGACTACCTGGTCTCCGGTCTGGCGACCTCTTTCACCGCGCATATCGACTACCAGGCCGGCGAGGACCTGCGCACCAATGAGTGGCGGCCCTACCTGCTGGAGGTCAACCATCCGCTGCGGGTCGGCGGCGTGCGGGCGTACCTGCAGGGGCACGGCTACGCGCCCACCTTCACGGTGACCTTCCCGGATGGCCAGACCCGCACCCAGACGGTGCAGTTCCGCCCCGACAACCCACTGACCCTGTTGTCGTCGGGCGCGATCCGCATCGACCCCCCGGCCGGGGTCTACCCCGATGCCAGCGAGCGCCGCAAGCACCAGATCGGCATCCAGGGCCTGTTCGCTCCGACCGAACAGCTCGACAACCGGCTGCTGTCGTCGGCGTTCCCCGCGATGAACGATCCCGCGGTGGCGATCGACGTCTACCGCGGCGACACCGGGCTCGACACCGGCCGGCCGCAAAGCCTGTTCACGCTGGACTCCCGGTTGATCGACCAGGGCCGGCTGACCAAGGTGGCCCGGTCCAACCTGAAGGCCGGCGAACAGCTCAGCCTCGATGACGGCACGAAGGTGCGCTTCGACGGGGCGGTGCCGTTCGTCAACATCCAGGTGTCGCACGATCCGGCCGAGATCTGGGTGCTGGTGTTCGCGATGACGATGATGGCGGGGCTGGTGGTGTCACTGGTGGTGCGTCGCCGCCGGATCTGGATCCGGATCACGCCAACGGAGTCCGTGCGGCCGGGTCTCTCTTCGCGCGCTGGCGCGCGCTCATCGCCCCCGACCGGGTCGACGGGACAGGCCGGTACGGTGAACGTCGAGCTGGGCGGGCTGGCTCGCACCGACAACTCCGGCTGGGGTGACGAGTTCGAGCGATTGAGCACGAAGCTCTTCGGCAAGGAGACGTAGGTGAATACGAGTCATATCGACATCGGGCTGGCGCGCTACTCCGACTGGGCGTTCACCTCAGCGATGATCGTGCTGGTCATCGCGCTGCTGTTGCTGGCCGTCGAACTGGCCTCCAGCCGGGCCCGCACGGCCGCCGAGAGCGAGCTGGTTTCCGCCGGCGGTGTGCGCTCCGACAGTGCCACGCCGGGCGTGGTGGTCCCCGCGCAGCGACGACCCCTGGGCGAGCGGGTGGGCCGCGCCGGCCTGGCCCTGGTCTATTTGGGCATCGCCCTTTTGCTGGCCTGCATCGTGTTCCGCGGCGCTGCCACCCTGCGCCCGCCGTGGGGCAACATGTACGAGTTCATCAACCTGACCTGCTTTTCCGGGCTGGTGGCTTCCGCCGTCGCGCTGCGCCGGCCACAACACCGCAGCCTGTGGGTGTTCGTGCTGCTGCCGGTGCTGATCCTGCTGACGGTTTCCGGGCGCTGGCTCTACGCCACCGCCGCGCCGGTCATGCCCGCGCTGCAGTCCTACTGGCTGCCGATCCACGTATCGGTGGTCAGCATCGGCTCCGGGGTGTTCCTGGTGGCCGGGGTGGCCAGCATCCTGTTTCTCATCCGCTCGTCGCGCCTGAGTGATCCCGACGCCCCGGGGGCCCTGGCGCGCCTGGTGCGCCGGCTGCCCGACGCGCAAACGTTGGACCGCATCGCCTACCGGACCACGATCTTCGCGTTCCCGGTGTTCGGTTTCGGTGTGATCTTCGGCGCGATCTGGGCCGAGGGGGCCTGGGGCCGCTACTGGGGCTGGGATCCCAAGGAGACGGTTTCGTTCATCGCCTGGGTCGTCTACGCCGCGTATCTCCACGCCAGGTCGACGGCCGGGTGGCGCGATTACAAGGCGGCGTGGATCAACGTTGTGGGGTTCGCGGCGATGATCTTCAACCTGTTTTTCGTCAACCTGGTGACCGTCGGCCTGCACTCGTATGCCGGAGTCGGCTAATCCAGCTGACAGATTCCTTTATGACAGCTGCGCTACCCTGCGGTTACCGACGTCCATTGACGTCCTAACCAGTGTGACAGGGGAGATACAAGTGTCCGACCATGCACCCGGTGATGTCACTGCGAGCCATGACGTGACGGATCATCCGACCACCCAGTTCCGGCCGCTGCAGCACGTCGGCGAGGCGGCTGAGGCCCCCGCGGACGCCTCGGAGTCCGGGGCCACCGGGTCGTTCAACCAGCGACCCGAAGGTGAGGAGACCCGCTCCTTCGGCGGTTTCCGCACCGAGCGCCGGTTCTCCGAACCGGTCGACCCATGGCCGCCGGCGCCTGCGGAGACCCCGTCTGGGCAGCAGTCCTGGAACGCAGGTGCATCGACCACCTGGGTTCCGCAGCCGATGGATAACCCCGCTCCGGTGTATTTCGGCGGCAGCGCCGGCGCTGGCTCCGGTCAGGCGCCGTATCGCGCCTCTGAGCCCATCGCCCCGTTCTCGGATCTGTCCACCACGTCGCTGTTGCGACAGGTCAAGCCGCCGCCAACGTCGGGCTGGCGTCGCCTGCTCTACGTGCTGTCCGGCCAGCTGATCAACGTCGGCGAGAGCCCGCGCACCATCCGCTTCAACGACTTGGTGGTGCAGGTGAACCGGCCGCTGCAGGGCTGCCACCGGATCGCGGTGCTGTCGCTGAAGGGCGGGGTCGGCAAGACCACCATCACCGCGACCCTGGGGGCCACGTTCGCCTCCATCCGAGGTGACCGGGTGGTGGCCGTGGACGCCAACCCCGACCGCGGCACGCTGAACCAGAAGGTGCCGATGGAGACCTCGGCGACGGTGCGGCATCTGCTGCGCGACGCTGACGGCATCCAGCGCTACAGCGATGTCCGCAGCTACACCAACCAGGGCCCCAGCCGCCTGGAGGTGCTGGCCTCCGACAGTGACCCGGCGGTCTCGGAAGCGTTCAGCGCCGAGGACTACGCCAGCACGCTGCAGGTCTTGGAGCGGTTCTACAGCCTCGTACTCACCGACTGTGGCACCGGCCTGATGCACTCCGCCATGTCAGCGGTGCTCGCCAAGGCCGACACCATGATCGTGGTGAGTTCGGGGTCAGTTGATGGCGCCCGCAGCGCCTCGGCGACTTTGGACTGGCTCGACGCGCACGGCCACGAGGACCTGGTGCGCAACTCGATCGCGGTGATCAATGCGGTGCGGCCACGCTCGGGCAAGGTCGACATGCAGAAGGTGGTCGACCACTTCTCCCGGCGCTGCCGCGCCGTGCGGTTGGTGCCGTTCGATCCGCACTTGGAAGAAGGCGCGGAGATCGACCTGATGCGGCTCAAGCGCGAGACCCGCGAGGCGCTCGTCGAGCTGGCTGCGGTGGTTGCCGAGGCGTTCCCCGGCGACGACCGGTTCAACCAGCACTTCGTCTAATTCGGGGCCTGATTCGGGGGCGTTGCAGCCCTAGGGCTGGTTGTCGCCGTGGCTGATCCGCCACAAGAACTCCGGGTCATCATCCGGTCCGATCACGCGCGTCTTCGGCCGGGCACGAATGGCACGCAGGCTGAGGTACAGCAGCGTTCCCAGAGTCAGGACGAGGAGCAGGTAGAGCACTCGCGACACCTCCTGGCGCCGAATATACCGTTAGCGTCGTTCGCGCCGGTCCAGCCCGCCAGTAGGCTTGATGACCGTGGCGACAGGTCGGGCCCCGTTGGGCCGTGCGGTACTCGATGTAGCGGTGTACACCGCGGCGCGGCTGGCGCTGGTGGTTGTGCTGACGGGGGTGATCTACGGAGTGGGCCGGCTGCTCGGGCTCAGCGATTTCCCGCCGATCATCGCGGCGATGCTGGCGCTGATCGTCGCGCTGCCGTTGGGCATGTGGCTGTTCACGCCGCTGCGTAAGCGCGCTACCGAGAGCTTGACCGTCGCCGGCGAGCGCCGCCGCCAGGAACGCGAGAAACTGCAGGCCCGGCTGCGCGGGGAGTAACCGCCCGTCGTTGACCCCTTCGGGGTTGACTCTGCGTGTACGGCGAAGAAGTGCGAGTAGCCCCCGCCCTCAGCGCAGAGTCAACGGCAAGGCCTCGGTCGTGTCAATGTTTGTTGACAGACGCGGAGTGTCAAGTTACCTTGACATCATGAATGAGCCGCCGGACGCCTCCTTGGTTTCCGCTACGGATGCGGCGACCAGTGCGGACCCGGCCGTCGGCCTGCGTGGCGTGCGTGCCTTGCAGCGGCTGCAGGAGCGGTTGGAGGCCATCCATGTGGCCAATGCTCGCGAGCAGGGCTGGAGTTGGCAGGCAATCGCCGAGGCACTCGGGGTGAGCCGTCAGGCCGTGCATCAGAAGTACAACCGGAGGAAATGAGCCATGGTCTTTGAGCGGTTCAGCCGCGATGCCCGGGCCGCGGTCATACAAGCTCAGCGAGATGCGCGGGGCTTTCACGCCGACGACATCGGGCCACAGCATCTACTTCTCGGGGTGCTCCAGACCGCCGAGGGGGATCTGTCGGCGACGCTGGGGGGCTACGGGCTGACTATTGATGGGGTGCGGACACGACTGGCAGAAGCGATGGAAACCAGCGAGTCGTTCGACGCCGATGCGGACGTGCTGCGGCTCCTTGGGATCGACCTGCGTGCGGTCCGTGATGCCGTGGCGGACACCTTCGGTGCAGAGGCCTTTGACCGTGCGGTACAGCGAACAGGCCGCGGTAGCCGTCGTCGAGGGCGTCTGGCCTTCACCCGGGCCGCCAAGACGACGCTGCAACTCGCTTTGCGAGAGGCGGTGGCGCGCAAGGGCAAAACGATCTGCTGCGAGCACATCATGTTGGGCATCTTGCGTGATGCCGATCCGGTCGTGATGGACATAGTTACCGAGTCTGCCGATCCGGCAACGCTGACAGCCGCGGTCAGCACGCTGCTGGAACGGGCGGCCTAGCGCTGCGCCGAATGGACGCTCACCCGCCGATGCGATGACAAGCGTCGCGGCCCGGTAAGGCAGTGAACTGAGCGACTATCGACCTATTGGCCCAGAGTCAACGCCAAGGCCTCCGCGATCGCCCACACCAGCATGGTCAGCCCGGTGTCGCGCAGCACCGGAATCAACGCGGCCCCGCTCTGCCCGGAGCGCACGGGGGTCAGCGCCCGCAGCGCCAGCGGCGTGGCGATGAACCCGACCGCGCACCACGGGGTGGCCCGCATCAGGGCCAGCGTCATCAGACCGGTCAACGTCAGCAGCAGCGCGTAGAGGATCCGCGTGCTTCCGTCGCCCAGCCGGACCGCGAGGGTGATCTTGCCGGCCGGTTTGTCGGTGGCGATGTCGCGCAGATTGTTGGCCACCAGCACCGCCGACGACAGGGCGCCGACGCCCACCGCCAGCGCGCCGCCGACCCAATCCACCCGCAGGGCCTGGGTGTACTGGGTGCCCAGCACCGCGACCAGGCCGAAGAACACGAACACCGCGATCTCGCCGAAGCCGGCGTAGCCGTACGGCCGCGACCCGCCGGTGTACAGCCAGGCCCCCGCGATGCAGGCCGCGCCCACCACCAGCAGCCACGGCGCGCTGACCAGGGCCAGGGCCAAACCCGCCAGCGCTCCGACCGACAGGGCGGCGATCGCGGCCGTCAGCACCGCGCGCGGGCTCGCCAGCCCGGCGCCCACCAGACGCAACGGGCCGGTCCGGTCGTCGTCGGTGCCACGGATGCCGTCGGAGTAGTCATTGGCGTAGTTCACTCCGATGATCAGCGCCAATGCGACGGTCAGCGCCAGCAGCGCCTTCCACCACACCTCGGCGCCTAGCCATGCTGCCGCGCCGGTTCCGGCGATCACCGGAGCGATCGCGTTGGGCAGGGTGCGGGGGCGAGCACCCTCGATCCACTGTGCGAAGCTGGCCTTTTCAGACATGGGCACGATCCTTGCATGCGGGAGGAACAGAACTTGCTCGGCGTGATCGGCGGTAGCGGTTTCTACTCGTTCTTCGGCGGGGACGCGCGCCGCATCAGTTGCGACACCCCCTACGGGGCGCCCAGTGCGGAGATCACCATCGGTGCCGTCGGCGGGTACGAAGTGGCCTTTCTGCCGCGGCACGGGGCCGCCCACGAGTATTCGGCCCACACGGTGCCCTATCGGGCGAACATGTGGGCGTTGCGGACGCTGGGAGTGCGGCGGATCCTTGCGCCGTGCGCGGTCGGCAGCCTGACGCCGGAACTGCCCCCAGGTTCGGTGGTGGTGCCCGATCAGCTGGTCGATCGCACCTGGGGCCGCGCCGACACCTACTTCGATGACGGCGGCGTGCACGTCGAGTTCGCCGACCCGTACTGCTCGACGCTGCGGACCGCGGTGACCGGCCTGCCCGACGTGGTCGACGGCGGAACCATGGTGGTGATCCAGGGCCCGCGGTTCTCCACTCGCGCCGAGAGCCAATGGTTCGCCGCGGCCGGATTCCGACTGATCAACATGACCGGATATCCCGAAGCGGTGTTGGCTCGTGAACTGGAAATGTGTTATGCCGCAGTAGCTCTGGTCACCGACTTGGACGCAGGCGTCGACGTCGGCAGTGGTGTGAAGGCCGTCGATGTGTTCGCGGAGTTCCAGAAGAACATCGAACCGTTCAAGAAGCTGGTGCACGACGCCATCGAGCGGATCGATGAAGAGCGCACCTGTACGCACTGCCTGCCGCACGAAGGCATTCAGTTGCCGTTCGAGCTGCCCTGAATCGACGTAGCGCGCTCAAAGGTGGGCGGCCGCGTACTCGGCGCCCTGCTCGGTCATGCCGTTGACGCCGTACGAGGCGTGTGCAAAGGGCGGTCCGCCGGCCGGGGCGCCGTTGCAGATGGTGTCGCCGTCGGCGCACAGCTCCAAGGCCTTGGACGCATACCGCGGACCGATCCGCACCGGTGGCGCACCGTTCGGCTGGAGGAACTCCGCCGAAGGCGTGCCGAACAATACGACTGCGGCAACGTGGTCGGCCACCGACGACGGCATCGGCTTGGGGATGTAGGCGAGGTAGTCGGCGGGAACTTCCTTGGGGATCTCGGCCGAGGTGGTGTAGCCGGCCAGCGCCGCACCTTGCGAGAAGCCACCCAGCACGATTCGGGTGTTGGGGCAGTTCGCGGCGGTGTTCTCGATGTGCGTGCCGGCGTCGCGGATGCCGTCGACGACGGTGCGGGCGAAGTCGACCCCGCCGCCGAAATCGTTGCTGGCGGCATAGTTGACCGGATAGACCTCGAAGGAGCGCGCACCCACCTTGGCGTGCAGCGCATCGACAAAGGATTGACCGATGCCGCCGACGCCGGGTGGCTCACCGGTGCCGCGCGCGAACACCACCTCCACGTCGGGACAGGGCTGCGCCGAGGCGGGCGGGGCGCTGGGGGACAGCAGTGCTGCGCCGCCCAGCGCCATCGCTGTTGCCAGGTACCGGGTGATTCGCCGTGCTGTTGTTGCAGCCATTGCAGTGATGTACATCGTGACCCTCATTCGTATCGTTCACCCGACCCGGGCTCAAGAGCAGAAACGCAGTTTCGGCTACCCCTCGTCGGCGCCCGATAAACGCCTAGGTGCAGCCGTATTTGTGCTCGCCGCTGGAAGGGACTCAGTTACCGTTCGAGCTGCCCTGAACGACTTCGCCGTTCGCGGCCGAATCGTCGCTTCCCCGATAGATCTTCGGTCCACCCGCGGGTGCGACAGTGGCTGAGTCCGCTGACCGGAAGATGCGCGGTGTGCCGGGCTCGCCGGGTTTGGGGCGGTCGTCGGCCGGCACCGGCAGACGTCCGACGACGATCGCCACCACCAGGCCGCACAACGCCAGGCCGCACAAAACCACGTCGAACGTGCTGGTGATCTGCTGCGCGAGTCCGTTGCCATACACCGGATTCGCCCACGCGCTGGCGCGCTGGGCTTCCGCGACCCGCGGAGCCAGGCCGACGCCCACCACGACGCGGGCGATCGTGAACCCGAACAGGACGGCGCTCGCCGACCAGACGGCCGCCGCCGGAAGGAAGCGATTGCCCATGGTGAGCCGTAGCCAGAGCGCGATGACCGCAGTCACCACATCGAAGGACGCCATCGCAGCGCTGTCGTACGGCGAATACGGCAGGTCCAGACCGACCGCGACGCTGAGATCGATGATGCGCATGAGGGCCGACCCGAGGCTCCAGATCGCGATCAGCAACAACGTGTTCCGGGTGGCGCCCAGCCACGTCGTCGCGGACGCGTCGCGCGCGGCCGCCACCGCGAACAGTGCCGCGGCGGCCACCCACACCAAGTAGCCCTCGAAGCCGACCCCAGCGGTGGACGTATTCTGCGCGATCCCGTGAAAGCCGTCGATGGCGCGGCCGACCGGCAGCACCCATACCAGGGTTCCGGCGATCAGAGTGGCCCCGCCGAGCAACACGACAGCGAGCTGGGATGCCTTGTCGCGCCGCAGAACCCACCTCGAGGCTAGGACTACGGTAGCCCACGCCACCGCTCCGTACACCAGGGCGGTCGCAATGATCGCGACCTGCTGCCGGCCGAAGCCGGTCGTGGAATCGGCGTCCGGCAGGGCGTAGCGCACCCGCCAATACAGGTTGAACAGCACGCTCAACGTGGCGCCGACGATCGATGCGTAGCCGAGCGCGCGAACCGTGCGCCACCACAGCCGCACCGGCCCGGCGAGCACCGGCTGCGCGGCGAGCAACGCACCTGCGGCGCCCAGCAACGCGCCCGGCCCGACGCCACCGGGCGGCTGCGGGCTTCCGCCGTAGCGGATGGTCTGCACCACGTCGGCGGCCACCACCCCGAGCAGCAACACCAGATACGGTGCGCTGAGCAACAGCCGCAGCCTTCCCGCGACGGCGGGATGGTTGACCCGCAAGATCCCCCAGGGACCGACGTAGGTCGCGGCGATCGCCGTCAGCGCGAGCACGGTGGCCACCGCCAGCGCGACGAACAGTCCGGGCTCGCTGCCCGGAACGCCGGCGCCGAAGTACAGGCTCCACGGCAACGCCGGCGCCGCGAGCAGCAGTGCCGCAGCGGTCGCATCGCGGCCGATATTCCAGCTCCTGGTCGACTCGGCGATCACCTGCTCACCATAACCGCGGGAGGGGCATGCGCCATTGAACTGCGAAGATCGGTCCGCTCGCCGGTCGATCCGCGCGGCTAAACTGGCTAATCGAGTGGCCGCGGAAGGAGACGCGCAATGGATGTCGCGCTCGGAGTCTCGGTTACCGGCGCGCTCGCCCGCTTGGCGCTCGTCGAATCGGATGCCTATGGCGATGCTGTGCTCGACGAGTCGATGCTCGATCTGACGCGCAATCCGGTCGAAACGCTGATCGAGACCGTGACCGGAACCCACCGCATGCTGGCCGAAGAGGGCCACCGGCTAGCTGCTACCCGACTGTGCTGGTCGGATTCGGAGTTGATGGCAGAGGTTCGCCGCGGCCTCGAGGATGCGGGCGTTGAGAACGTTTCCGAGCAGCCTCAGGCGCGCTCGGCAGTGGCGTTGGCGCGCAACGCCTCGGGTGAGGACGGCGAGACGACGTGGCTGCCTGCTCCGGCGGCCGACGCGACCATGGCTGCGCCGGCGCTGCCGGACGCCGGTGCCCCGGACGGAACGGCCACGGTGCTGGCTCCCGCGGCTGAGGGCGAGCAGCCGGAACAGCAGCTGGCGTACTCGATGACTGACGATGACTCCGAACTGTTGCCGGTGGAGTACGCCGAGGGCGACTACGAAGGTTATGAAGGCTACGACGCCGAATACGGCTCCGAATATGGGGGAGATGACGGCGAATCCGAAGAGCGGGCGGCGCCACCGCCGCCGGTGGGGCGCGCACTGCTGATTGGCAGTTCGGTCGGTGGGATTCTGGTGGCCGGGTGCGCGGCGTTGGCCGTCGCCGTGACAATAGGTATTCGTCCCACGGCCGCCTCCACGCCCTCGCAGCCTCCGGTGGTGGCGCAGCCGCCGCCGGCCCAGCCGGTGCCCGGTAACTTCATGCCGGTGTTGCCGGCCCCGAAGCCGGTGCGGTTGCCCGTTCTGCAGTCCCCGTACCCGAATCCTGTTGTAGCCCCGGCGAACCCGGCTCCGGCTGTCGTTGCTCCGGCGCCGGTGGTGCCCGCCCTTCCGGCTGCGCCCGCCCCCGCACCGCCCGCGGTGATTCCGTTTCCCATTCCGATACCGATCATCACCGGACCCGTCGGTGGTGGCGGCGGCTGGCTGCCCGGATCGGGCGGCAGTGGCAGCGGTGGCAGCGGGTCCGGTAGCGATCAGGGCGGCGGCAGCCATTCCGGCGGCGATGCCGGTTCGGGCGGCACTGGTTCGGGTAGCAACGGTGCCGGTGGTAATGGCTCCGGTGGCACCGGCACAGGCGGCAGCGGTTCGGGGGGCACTGGTTCGGATGGCGCTGGTTCCGGCGATAACGGTTCCGGCAGTGGACATCCCGGCGGCAGCGAGCCGGGTACCGGCCATTCCGGCGGTACCGGTGCGGGTGACGGTAGTACGGGAGGTTCCGGCAGCAACCCGGGCGGATCGGGCGGTGGTTCGGGTAGCTCCGGCGAGACCGGTTCGGGTGGTCAGTCCGGCGGATCCGGTGGAACCTCGGGCGGCTCCGATGAGAGCGGCTCGGGCGGTACCGGAGCGGGAAGTGATTCGGGCGGAACCAGTTCGGGAGGATCCGGCGGCGACGCGGGTAGCTCCGGCGGTGCCGGCTCGGGCGCGTCCGGGTCGGGCAGCGGCAGTTCGGGCGGCTCTGGCAGCAGTGCAGGCAGTGATGGCGGCGGCGCCGGGGGCGCGTCGTCTGGTTCCGACAGCAGCTCTGGCGGTTCTGCCGGTAGTTCCGGTGGTGACTCCGGCGGGAGTTCGGGTGGTTCGGGCGGTGGCTCCAGCGGCGGGTCCGGTGGATCGAGCGGTGCCTCCAGCGGCGGGTCCGGTGGTTCGGGCGGTGGCTCCAGCGGTGGCTCCGGTGGTTCGGGCGGTGGCTCCGGCGGCGGGTCCGGTGGTTCGGGCGGTGGCTCCAGCGGTGGCTCCGGTGGTTCGGGCGGTGGCTCCGGCGGCGGGTCCGGTG